>JAIRPA010000168.1 GCA_031257235.1 Burkholderiales bacterium
CGATAGAAGGTCTTTTTGATCCCGATATTGTTTGGCCGGAGGGCGCTGCATTTCGTGCGTATGTTGAGCCGGATGGTTACGAATTGAAGTACCCGGAAATGTTCTTAACCAAAGCAGAGTTTTATGACTATTTGCAAAAAGGAATTGACGCATTTTTGAGAAGGCACCCTGACGAATTGCATTTGGTAGAGCCTCTTATAAATTTGATGAAAGAGCAAACAGGGCAAAAGTTTGATAAGCCTTATCGCGAGTTATTTCCAATAATTTTCTGCCCACATTGTAAACGTGAGAGTGCATATTGGCATGGCTTTACTAATCCGGCTACAATTTTTATTGTAGACCCTAAGTCCGGTAGTTGGAGAATACAAGCACCAGACGAAAAGTTTACTTACAAAGAAGGGGGCGATGAAGAGTGTCCTTTGTGTCTTTGGTTGGCGAACGGCGCTGAAAACGAAGCCCCCGAATTTGTTCCTAATCCACAAGATAAGAACCCCGATCAGGCGCAGGAAGCCTACACACAATTTGTTGAGTTGGTGAAACGTGCACGTGTTGCAGGGGGGAAGTCATCAGGATGAATGAAGGGGCGACCTCTTATCGCCCGCGATAAAAAAAACCGGATTGCGGGTCACTTCCTTCGGTCGCCGCAATGACGCATCCTAAATCGCGCAGAATGACGAACTCTGACCCCTGAACCTCTGATTCCCGAATCCTGACCTTGATACCGATTAAAGAATTAACAAGATGTCACAAAACCCTCATTTCATTGAACTTTTTGATATAGTTAGCCTCCAAAGCAACTAACTTTACATGAAGACCTTTGCCTCCCCCGAATAGCACGCATTGAAAGGGTTTTGCAAAGAGACAATCACACCAACAATGAACCCAAACCGCTTTTTTGAGATCAAAAGTAAAACGCTGATTATTGCGTTCTCCCTTTATTTCACCCTCGTTTTAAATTTGAGCTTTTTTCGTCAAGTCTATACCAACATTGATATAAGCTCGGCGTCCGGCATCATTTTGGGGATAAGTTTTCCGATTGTGCTTTTTTTGGCGCTCCTCTTAATCTTTACCCTCTTTTTACAACCCTATCTTGCCAAACCTTTAGGCGTCATCGTTCTTTTAATCTCAAGTGCCGCCAATTATTGGATGTTTCAGTACGGCGTTTATATTGATGCCGATATGATTCGCAACGTTTTTGAAACCACACCGCGCGAATCTTTGGATTACTTCAATTTAAGCATCGTGCTTTGGGTGTTTTTCACCGGCATTCTTCCCGCGCTTTATCTCATCAAAACGCGCATCGTTTACGCGCCTTTTTTGTCGGAAGCAAAAATGCGCGGCGCGATCATCGGCATCGCGCTGGTTTTGGTCGGGCTCATGGCGGCACTCACTTATAAAGAATTTTCGATCTTCGGACGCAATCATAAAGACATTGTTCGTTTGATCAACCCGACCAACTATGTCTACGGAACCGTGCGTTTTTTCCAGAAAAAAATCCGCGCGAGACAACCCTTCATGGCACTTGATCCCGATTCCCGTTACGCCCCTTACCGCGACCCTTATAAGACCGTTTTTGTGCTTTTGGTCGGAGAAACCGCGCGTGCGATGAATTTTTCTTTAAACGGCTATTCAAAACCCACCAATCCGAAATTGGCACAAGAAGATATTGTTAATTTTTCGGATGTCACGTCTTGCGGCACTTATACCGCCTTGTCGGTACCCTGCATCTTTTCTAATTTGCCACGCAAAGAATTTAACTTGAATCGCGCGCCTTACATAGAAAATCTGGTTGACCTTTTAAGAAACAACGGTTATCAAATTCAATGGTTTGACAACGACGAGGGTTGCAAAGAGGTTTGCAAGCGTGTGCCGACAGTCTATATGACCGACTTAGGCAATAAAAAGTATTGCGACAAAGATTACTGTTACGACGAAGTTTTTTTAGAACCGCTTGAAACGTATTTAAATAATATCCAAGACAATTCGTTTATCGTCTTGCACATGATGGGCAGTCACGGACCCTCCTACTACAAACGTTACCCCGATGCCTTTGCACGCTTCACACCGACGTGCTACACCGGCGAAGTTCAAAATTGCGATAAAAACGCCATTGTCAACACCTACGATAATACGATTTTGTATACCGATCACGTGATCGCGGAAGTGATCCGATTATTGAAGAAATACCCGGATTATGAGATCGGTTTGATGTATGTTTCGGATCACGGCGAGTCGCTCGGAGAAAACAACATTTATTTGCACGGAATCCCCTATGCCGTCGCGCCCAAAGAACAAACCCGTGTGCCGATGTTGTTATGGATGTCTTCCATGATGAAAAAAGAAGATCACATCAATTACGAGTGCCTTAAAGAAAAATCACGCGACCCGATCTCGCACGATTATATTTTCCATTCGTTGATTTCGTTGATGGAGGTCAGAACCAAGCTCTATCGACCGGAATTGGATTTATTCGCCTCGTGCCGCACCCAACCCTTGCCGGAATAGATCAGGCTGAGCCCTTTGCAAAAGTCGCACCCTTTGCCAAACGCATCGTTTGGTTTTGCGTCCTTGCCGTCGCATTGAGTCATGGTTGGCGCAACTCCAAAATATCCGCAGGGACGCGGTCTGAGATTACAACAGCAACAAAACTAACGACAAATGCAATTTAATCGGCGATTTATTGTTTTATCTTACAACACTATCATTGATTGTTGCCGATTTTCTACGTTTACCGGATGTTTCACGCCAAATGTCGCGGCTTTACTCTGTAAAAGACGGGGATTCGATATAATACCTGCCATGATAAATGGATTCTTCATAACTCAAAAACAGAAGAGAATTCCGTCCCGACTGCCGGCAATGGCGCGAAAAATCGGTAGGGGCTTGGCTCCGTTTTTCTTTTTGTTCGTCGTTGCCTGTTCGCCTTCTACGCACGAAACCAACCCGGACACTCGCGTTTCCTTGATTGGCGGCGTTCCTTTTTCGGCGTTATCGGTCGCGTATTCTCCCAATCCCGCCGGCTGGTTTGTCAACGGGAACGGGGAATTTTCAGGATTTGAATACGATCTTCTTCGCGCGTACAGCGAAGAGGCGCATCTTCGTTTAAACCCGGTTCACGCGGCAGACAGCAACGAACTGCGGCGCAAATTGGAGCGCGATAAAGCCAGCGTTTCCACCGGTTTGTTTTATTCAAATTTCGGCGGCACGCCGCGCAACGCAAAGATATTGTGGACAACGCCCTATTTCACGTCGGATGTGTTGTTGGTTTATAACACCGACCAACGCCGCCCGCGCAACTGGAACGATGTCGTCAACAGCGACACGGTGGTTTACATCAAAGACGCCGGAATGGACAAAGTGGTGTATGAGTTGTCGCAACGTTATCGGAATGTTCGTTGGCGCGCGGTTTCGGTGTCGTCGGCAGACGCGCTTTTTGAACAGGTCAACAGCGGCGCGTATTCGTTGGCGCTTGTCCCCGAACATCAGGCGATTCTTGCCGGCAATCTTTATTTAAACGTGGCCACTGCGTTTCCGACCGGAAAAACCTTAAAAATGGCGTGGGCGGTTCCCGCCAACAAACCGTTTTTACGGGACTCTTTGAACGCCTTCATCGCGCGCGCCAAAGAAAACGGCACCATTGATGCCTTGGCGGATCGTTATTTTTATCACCCTCAGTTGGTCAATCGTTTTGATGCCGGCGTTTTTCACGAAAGAATCACCAAAGATTTACCCGCCATCCGCGCGCTTTTCTACGACGCGCAAAACGAAACCGGCATTGAGTGGCGTCTGTTAGCGGCGCTTGCCTATCAGGAATCTCAGTGGGACCCGGAGGCCACCAGCGAAACCGGCGTTCGCGGATTGATGCAGATTACGATGGATACCGCTCGTTATCTGGGCTTGAATGACCGCTTGAATCCGCAAAAAAGCGTGGTTGCCGGTGCGTATTACTTGCGGCAGCTGAAAAACCGCTTCCCCGAAAATATCGCCGAGCCCGACCGTACATGGTTGGCGCTTGCCTCTTATAACATCGGGATCGGTCACGTAGAAGACGCCCAGCAATTGGCGCTGGAGCGTGGATTAAATCCTTGGCTTTGGACGGATGTACGCAAAATGTTGCCCCTTTTGGCGCAGCCGGAATTTAATAAAAACACGCGCTACGGGTATGCAAAAGGCGGAACGGCGGTCATTTACGTGGCACGCATCCGCGCTTATTACGATATTTTGTTGCACCGCGAACCCGATAATTTGGAAGCGGAATTGTTGCTTGCCGGAAAAGATTAAAGGGCGCGGCAAAAAGTGGAACGGCGAGAAAAACGGATTGGGTTTCAGGGGTCAGAAGTCAGGGATCAGGGATCAGGGATCAGAAACGCCGCCGCAAATGCGGTGCATCAAATTTGGCAACCATCTCCACCTCTGCTTCGTTCGTCATTGCGGGCAGTCCTGCCGTAGGCAGGCAGACCCGCAATCCGGTTTTCAAGGTTCGTCAAAAAGTACCACTTTTTGACGAAACCCGAACCTTAAAACCCTCTCGGTTTTTCGCTCATTTTTGCGCCGATTTCTTCGACAAGCTGCAAGAGCGCGGCGGGGTTTTGTTCCCTGCTTTTGGCGGCATTCTCCGCCATAGACGCCGGCTTGCCTCGTCCCGGCAACGCCCATTGAATGAAGGAACGCATGGTTTTGTGCGCGTCCCAAATCACCAGATTGCGCGCGCGTTGTTCCAAACCTGATGAAAACACCAAAGGACGCATATCGAATCGAAGCGGGGGCGCTTGCGTCGAGCGGATGGGTCCGTTCTCGGATTCAACGCGCTCCAAAAAATCCGTCAACCCTGAAAAAGGGACTTTCACCAGCATGAAATACACGAGCCGACGCAACGTCCATGCGGCTGTGGTGTCCGCCACTTCGCGGATGGGTTCTGCCAAAGGCGGCAAGCCCATTTCCACATGCGATTGTTTCGCCAGCGACACGGGACGCCCCGTCCACGACGGCGTTTTGCCTTCGACAAAATTGATCGCCTGAAAAACAAGCCGCGCTTCGGCTAAGACAGGGTAAGGACAGTCTTGCCTGACCTGCTCTTTGAGCCAACGCCACATCGGACGCAAATTGAACACGGCGATCGGAAAAGCAAGGGTTCGGGAAATACCGTCGGGCAATTCGACAACCTCTTGAACGCCTTTGGGTTGGTCGACGATGTTGATTTGGAAATTGTCTTCAAGGGTTTTGCGCGCGGCGCGATCCCACACCGTCGGCGGCTCGGCGTAAAACGATTGAAACGCCGCCGCGATGGCTTGATCCGCGGGGATTTTTGCGGGAACGGTCACTTCCCCTCCCGAAATGCCGCGCCAGCTTTGCGTAAACGAGTAGTTGTCGCTCGCGTGAAGATACGTCATCGAAAAACTTGCACTGTTGCCGCGCCAACGCGCCGTCCACCCCGATCCGGTTTGTTCAAAATCCACGGGCTTTAAGCCGCCGAAGATCAAATACCGAGGTAAGTCGTTGGGCGATTTAACCTGACGCGGATTAAAGTTCCGCCACGAGAAAAGATCACGTTCCGGCGTGTGTCCAAAAAGTGCAATTGCCGAAGGAAGTTCGTTATGCCGCAATAAAATCATCCTGCGCTCCGTAATTTTATGAGTTTGCGCGTTTAAAAAAAGGAACCGACCGAAAAACCGCGTTGCCCACGCGAGGTTGACCGGATTTTTGTTATCGTTGATACAAGGTTAATTCAAACGGCACGTCTTTTTCATACATTTTGCCGCGCGCCGCCCCTTCGGCTTCCAAAAAACGCACGCTGATCGCGTATTTGTTGGCGCTGACTTCCGGCACGCACGGCATGCCCTCTTCAGGAACAATACACAAAAGCTGCGCCGTTTTTGCGCCGTTTTGCATCAGATTAAACGATCCGTTGTGGGCGATTTGTGCGGTGGTTTGCCCGGTGCCACGCAACAATCTTAAAATAATGCCGATGCCGTCCTGTATCGGGCGGAAAGGCGCAAACCATTCGGTTAAATTGGCTTGACGGGTTTCCGGCGGAAGATTCAGCCAATAATGCAACTGAGGTAAATCAAAGCTACAGGAGCCGCCCGGCAAAGCCATTCTTTGCTTGATGCCCGAAAGCCATTCGTAATCAGGGATCATGGCGCCGACTTTCCCCGTCTGCGCCAAGGCTTGTTGGATGGTGTGATCAATGCTTGTCACGAGATTGTCTAACCGCTTGAGATCAACGCCTTCGTAATCCCGATACGCCATCAGCGAGAGTTTTTGTCGTTCTAATTCTTGGAGTAAGTCAGATTTTAAATCTCCGCGAGAGGAGACTTCAATCAGCTCAAATAAAATTTGCAACGCGATTTGATGATCGGCAAGCGATTCGCGGGCTAAAAAGGTTTGCGCGCGAGCAAAAACGTCTTCGAGCCGTACCAATGTACGGATCCGTTCGTTTAAAGGATGTTCGTAGTAGATAGGCACTTTATTCAGGCGGTTAGAAACAACTCGCATTGTGCCCCAAATTTATAAAAGTGTTAAGTATTATCTTGATTTAACGCAAATATATTTTTAATACCTTTTGCCGGTTTCGGGGGTTCAGGTTTCAGGAATCAGAAGTCAGGTATCAGAGCTCGTCATTCTGCGCGAAGCCTTCGACAGCAGGCGAAGTCGCAGAATCCAGCCCCCTTTATTAAAAGAGGGTGGCAGCGAAAGTCGGGGGTTTGCGTCATTCGCCGTTCCTACCAAAAAAGTATCGGGCTTTGCCCGTACTTTTTTGCTAACTCCAACCGGCAAAAAGTACTTCTTTTGCCGTCGAGTGTAGGGGTTTACTTTTTGCCGAACGCCTCTTCTACGGCAAAGCATAAAGCCGCATGGCGGCGGCGACGGCGTCCGGGTATTCGGCACGCCCCAAACTGCCGTTGTATCGCCCTAAGGCGCGGAATAAATCTCCGTTTTCAATGTCTAAGTAGTAGCGCAAAATCACGCAACCGTAACGAAGATTGGTGCGAAGGTGAAACAGGTTTTGATCTTTGGTGCCGATCAACTTTGTCCAAAACGGCATCACCTGCATGTATCCGCGCGCGCCGGCGGAAGAAACCGCGTACTTTTTAAAGCCGCTTTCGTGGTGCATCACGCCTAAAATCAGCTGGGGATCAAGCCCGGAACGCACGCCCTCATAATGAACGGTCGCCAATAACTCTAAACGCTCGGCATCATTGGGCACCCGCCTTTTGAGTTTGGGGGATTCGGCTTGAATCCATCGAACGACTTCAGGACGGTTGCGGTAATTTTCAGGAACGGGGCGATCCGACACGGAATGCGATAAGCCCGCCACGACGGAAGGCGCTAATTTTTCTTCGGCTTGCGCGCCGGCAAATGCCATGCCTGCCCAAAAAAAGGCAGTCACCCCTACCCCCCAAACGACCGCCAAACGGGAAAAACTATTTTTCATATTTTTAAATGTTTTTGGATGAAATCTATAATTTGGTCAATCTTGACCGATTCGGGCGATTCTTCTCGGCGTGACCGGTATTCGACTTCGCCGTTTTTGAGCCCGCGCTCGCCCACCGTGATTCGATGCGGAATCCCGATTAACTCAAGATCGGCAAACATCACGCCGGGGCGTTCTCCGCGGTCATCCAGTAAAACCTCGACGCCGCGGTTTTTCAGGTCTTCATACAATTTGTGTGCCATTTCACGAACATTTTCGCTGCGGTCATAACCAATCGGCGCGATGGCCACCGTAAACGGCGCCATGGCGTCACTCCAGATGATTCCGCGCTCATCGTGATTTTGTTCGATGGCCGCCGCGACAATGCGGGTGATGCCGATGCCGTAGCATCCCATTTCGATTACATGCGATTGTCCTTGGTCGTCGAGATAGGTTGCTCCCATGGCTGTCGCGTACACGTTGCCCAGCGCGAACACATGCCCGACTTCGATGCCGCGCAATAAATCCAGCGTTCCCTTGCCGTCGGGGGATAAATCACCCTTTTCGACGTTGCGGATGTCCACGATCACATCGGGTTCGCGCGCGTCACGCGCAAAGTTCACGCCGGTTAAATGAAAGCCCTCTTCGTTGGCGCCACAGACAAAATCACTCATCACGGGCACCGAGCGATCCGCAATCAAAGGAATCGACATCGGCAAATCCACGGGACCCAAATACCCCGGCTTTGTCCCCAAGGCGTCGATGATTTCCGTGTCGCCGGCCCACCGCCAATTTTTAAAAAGTTTGGAAAGTTTGACTTCGTTTAAGGTGTGGTCGCCGCGAATCAGGCACATCACCGGTTGTGATTTATCGTTTTGTTCGGCAACGATCATCAAACATTTGACCATTTGCGATAAAGGCACGTTTAAAAACGCGGCAACGTCTTCACAAGAGGTTTTGCCGGGGGTGGCGACGCGCGTTTTTTCAAGCCTCGGCGCGGCGCGGGCGATCGTCGGTAAGACCGCTTCGGCAAGCTCGATATTGGCGGCGTAATCGGAGGCGGGACAATACGCAATCACGTCCTCGCCGGAATCGGCTAAAACCTGAAACTCGTGCGACGCCGTGCCGCCGATGGCGCCGTTGTCTGCCGCGACCGCGCGAAACTTTAACCCCAAGCGCGTGAAAATCCGCGAGTAAGCGTCGTACATGGTCTGGTACGATTTTTTCATTCCTTCTTTGTCCAAATCAAAAGAATAGGCGTCTTTCATGATGAATTCACGCGCGCGCATCACGCCGAAACGCGGACGTATTTCATCGCGGAATTTAGTTTGAATTTGGTAGAGATTGACCGGCAATTGGCGATAACTGCGGATGTCTTTGCGCACGATGTCGGTGATGACTTCCTCGTGCGTGGGACCAAACAAAAAGTCGCGGTCGTGGCGATCACGGATTTTTAAAAGCTGGGGTCCAAACTTATCCCAACGCCCTGTTTCCTGCCACAATTCGGCGGGGACGACATTGGGCATCAAAAGCTCTTGCGCGCCGGCGCGGTTCATTTCTTCGCGGACGACGGCTTCGACTTTGCGCAAAGTGATCAGGCCCAGCGGTAGCCAGTTATAAATACCCGACGAGGCTTTTTTGATCATCCCCGCGCGCAACATCAATTTCTGGCTCTCGATATCCGCTTCGGCGGGAGCCTCTTTTAACGTGTTTAAGAAAAATTGTGAAAGACGCATGATGATGTCCGATAGAAAGCAAAAGCGGCATTTTACCGCAGGGTATCGGTATCAGTAATCAGTAATCAGAGATCAGAGATCAGAGTGCCGTCATTCTGCGCGAAGCCTGCAACAGCAGGCGAGGTCGCAGAATCCACGCCGCCGTTCCACCCAAAAAGTATCGGGCTTTGCCCGGACTTTTTTGCTAACTCCAACCGCCCAAAAGTAGGGTTTTACTTTTGGGCGAAGGGTTTCTACTTTTGGGCGTCATCCCAGTCACTCAACACCAGCTGCACGGAGGAAGTCCCCATGTATTCGTTTAAATCCACACGAAACACCGCGCGGATTTTCGGGGGGAGCGGTGTGGCGTCCCCAAACAAAATCGCATTGAATTTTTTTCCGTTCAAGTCAAGCGTTAATTTGGAATGTTTTTCTTTGAGGATGCGTTGGGAAACCACGAGAAAACAATCGTCAAAAAGCGGCGCGGGAAAATGCTGTCCCCAGACCAAGTCACGCAATTCGCGCGCCAAATCGATCGTGATGGCATCAGGGGCAATCGCACCATCGGTTTCGGTGATGCTTAACAATTGTTCCGGGGTGATCAGCGTTTGAACCACCTCTTCAAAGAGCGCGGCAAACCGCGCAAAAGCAGAGGATTTGATCGTCAACCCGGCCGCCATGGCGTGTCCGCCGAATTTCTCAATCACCGAAGGATCGCGCTTGGCGACCCAATCGAGCGCGTCTCTTAAATGCACGCCATGAATCGACCTGCCGGAGCCGCGCAACACGGGATCATCGGCATCGGTGTTTTCGTCACTGCACCCAAACACAATCGTGGGTCGATTAAAGCGTTCCTTCAAGCGCGAGGCAACAATGCCGATCACGCCGGTGTGCCATTCGGGTTCTGCCAACGCAAGAGTGTATTGCGTGTCCATCGGCGTGGTCATGCGGGCGACTTTTGCCAAAGCGTCGTCTTCAATGTTCGCCCCCACCGATTTTCGTTCTTGGTTGAGCCGATCAAGTTCTCCGGCAATTGTGCGGGTTTCGACCACGTCCTCCGCCATCAGACACTTGACGCCCAAGCTCATGTCGGCAAGTCGTCCCGCGGCGTTTAATCGCGGCGCAATGGCAAAACCCAAATCAAACGTGCCGGCGTTCGCGGGAGAGCGGGACGCCACGTCAAAAAGCGCCAAAACGCCTTTATTGACCTGACCTTTTCGGATCAGATTCAACCCGTAATCGACAAAAATTCGATTCACGTGATCCAACGCCACCACGTCGGCCACCGTGCCCAACGCCACCAAATCCAGCAAACGCGCAAGATTGGGCAACGCGCTTTCGGGAACATGGGCTTCCCGCAATTGCGCGCGCAGGGCAATCAACACGTAAAACATCACGGCAACGCCCGCCAAATTTTTGGACGGAAACGGACACCCTTTTTGATTGGGATTCACGATAAAAGGCGTGTCGGGAAGCGTTTCCGCCGGCAAATGATGATCAGTGATGATTAAGTCGATGCCGCGCGATTTTGCCTCTGCCGCGGCGGCCACCCCGGTCATGCCGTTATCGACCGTCAACAAAATGTCGGGCGAAAACAACGAAACGGCTTCTTCCACGATCCCCGGCGAAATGCCGTAGCCGTGATGAAATCGGCTGGGCACGATAAAGTCAACCGTCGCGCCCATCTCGCGCAGTCCGCGCAAAGCCACCGCGCAAGCCGTCGCGCCGTCCACGTCGTAATCGGCAACGACCACGATTTTCTCGTGACGCGTGATCGCAAGCGCCAAACGTTGGGCAGTCTCAACACAATTTTTGAGTTGCGAAAAATGCGGCAACGCCGATAAGGCGTAGCGCGTTTGTGCAATATCGGTGACGCCGCGCGAAGCGTACACGCGCGCCAAAATCGGCGACAATCCGGCGGACGTTAAGGCATCAACGGCGGCGGCAGGCACGAAGCGGCGCTTAATCTTTAACGGAGGTTTGGCAGGGTTCATCGGGTGAACGATCTTAATCGCACACATTCAAAAAGCACGATGGCGGCGGCAATGCCGACATTCAAGGACTCCATGCCGCCCGGCATCGGGATGGTCACGCGATGATCCGCCAATGACACCAGCGGCAAAGAAATGCCCGCCCCTTCATTGCCGACGATCACCCCCAAGGGCACATCCTCGGAAGCTATCAGCGGCGCGTGATAAAGCGGTGTTCCGCCTGAGGGCAATGCCGCGATCAGCGCGCCTTTTTGAGCGCGAAAGTGATGCGCAAACGCCACAAGGTCAACCTCTTCGATGATGTTGAGTAAAAAATGCGCGCCCTGCGCGGCTCGCAAGGTTTTGGGAGACCACGCCGACACGCTTTTCTCGGAAAAAATCACATCGGAACACCCTGCCGCCGCCGCCGTTCGCAAAATACTGCCCGCGTTGCCCGGGTCTTGCACGTCGTCTAACAACACACAAAAGTGACCGCGCCTTTCGGTGGAGATCGGCTCGTCAATCACGGCGACCATGCCGGCGGAAGTCGGCGCGTTTTTGGAAAACCATGCGTCGTCGGCAATCAAAAGATGTTGTCCAAACTTTTTTGCCAAAGGATGCGCTTCATATTTTTGAGAAACCACCAACATCAACGGCGCGCCGCACTGTTGAGCGTAAAGCACCACCAGATGCTCGCCCTCCAGCACGGTTCGGCGGGATTGTTTTCTTTCGTGCGAAGAGCGCAACAAGTGCGCGGCTTCTTTTAATTGCGGATGAAGATGAGAGACAGGCATGTCGGAATCAATGATGGCTGATCGCCGTTACAGGGTCTCGGCATTTTTTTCGTACTTCCATTTACGGTGAATCCAAAGCCAATTTTCAGGACAAGCGCGGATTTCGCGCTCAAGTGCGGCAACATAAGCGGCAGTCACGGCGTGTTCGTCGTCTTTGCGGTAAGGCGGCTCGGCGATGAGCTCCATATAAATCGAATAGTAGCCGCGACGGATGCGTCGTGTTCGCGGAAAATAAACGGGCGCTTGTAAAATCCGCGCGAGTCGATCGGTGCCGACGAAAAACGCCGTATCCTGATTTAAAAAGGTCGCCCAAAATTTGCTTTCGCGTTTTAAAGGGGTTTGATCGGCAACCAGCGCGTAAATGCGCGGCGCGGAACGACGGTTGGAGGCAACCTCTTCGGCAACTTTGGTGTGCGGAATGACCGCCGCGCCAAACCGTGTGCGCGATTCTCTCAAAAAACGGTCTGCGCCCTTCACGCGCTGCGGCTTGTACACCGCAAACACCTGCGAGGAAAACCACAACGAGCCGTAAACCGCCCATTCCCAATTACAAAAATGCGCGGTCATAAAAAGGGACGAGCGGTTCAGCGCGTAATTTTTATTGACCTCTTCGGGATTTTCGATCAAAACGCGATGGCGCATCTTTTCACCGTCCTGACGAACAGCCCAGATCACCTCGGCGGCAAGAATGGTTAGGTTTCGATAGTGTTGCCGCATGATGCGGTACCGCTCCGCTTCGCTTTTTTCGGGAAACGCGCGAGCCAAATTATCGGACGCAATGCCGCGCCGCCACCGAAGCAGATAAAATGCGATCACGAAAATCAGATCACCGATGCCGTAAAGTACAAATAGCGGCAAAAACGACAACGCTTTTAAGAAGAAATACATCAGACACCTTTAGAAGAATGGCACATCATACCGCCAACGCCTTATTTCCCAAAGAGGGAATCGCGCCGACTCGCCTCGTCATCCCCGAACATTCAAAGATTGCCCTCTTCTTGTTCGCGTTGAATCAACCGCCTCAAACGTACCCGCATTTTGCGGCATGGTTGACCGAACCGGAATGGCAGTCCGCCTTATTGTCGGCAGACAAAAGCCCCGCGCCGCGCGTGAAAAAAGCCTTGTCGCGTGCCATGTTGCGGTTTGCCTTGTCGGAAATCACCGGCGTTGCGCCGCGCGACTTTCAGTTTGCCTACGACGGGCAACGTCCGATTTTGACGCCATCTTTCGGCATCTTGGCAGATTTTAATCTGTCGCACAGCGGTGATTTTATGCTGGTGGGCGCGATTGTCGCCCCAAATCCCTTTTTTCGGATTGGCGTGGACATCGAGCTTTTATCGCTTTCGCGCAATGTCGAAAAATTACGCGCGCGTGAATTAACCGCCTCTGAAAATCAAACCTTAGATTTGTTGCCCACCCCCCAAAGAAAAGCGCGATTTTTGACGTATTGGGCGCTCAAAGAGGCGTTTGCCAAAGCCCACGGGGCGGGGTTTTCAAAGTTAGGCGGATTTAAAACCATTGAAATGGATGTCCCCCTCCCAAGCGACGCGGGCGACTTTTCCCCTGCCTCGCTAAGTCTTTCCGGGAAAGAGCCTTTTGCGCGGGCGCTACCCGCCGGAGAACATCCGCGGGACTGGCGTTTTTTCCTGCCGCGCTTTCCGCCGGACACTCCGCAAACGATGATTGCGGCAGTAGGCGTCAGGGGATTCGGCAAAAAGTGAAAACCTACACTCGACGCCAAAAAGTGGTACTTTTTGGCGGTTTGTAAATTTCCAAAAAAGGACAGGCAAAGCCTGATCCTTTTTTGTAAAAACGGCGAAAAAACCGGATTGCGGGTCGGAGCCCGCAATGACGCCGCTTTACAGCGGCGTGTGGATTCTGCGACTTCGTTTGCTTCGCAAACTTCGCGCAGAATGACGAGCTCTGATCCCTGACCTCTGATTCCTGAAACGCAGAATCCACACCGCCTTTCCCGCAAAAAATCGTCGGGGTTTCCCCGCGATTTTTTGCAAACTATTACCGCCCAAAAGTAGGTTTTTACTTTTGGGCGCCCCCGATTTACTTCTTGCCGATCACCCGTGTGGTCACGCCGGCGTCGCCGCCCAACACCACCACGTCCGCGCCGCGTCGCGCAAAAAGCCCGACCGTCACCACGCCCGCAATTTGGTTGATTTGCGTTTCCAAATCCACGGGATTGATGATGCTCAACCCGTGAACGTCTAAGATCACATTGCCGTTATCGGTCGTCACCCCCGCCCGCCATTCGGGATGCCCGCCCAACTTGACCAGCTCACGCGCCACGTAGCTGCGCGCCATCGGAATCACTTCGACCGGAAGCGCGAACGCGCCCAATACGGAGACGAGCTTACTTTGATCGGCGATGCAGATAAATTTTTGTGCCACCGCCGCGATGATTTTCTCGCGCGTCAACGCCCCGCCGCCGCCTTTGATCATCGCGCCGTGTTCGGTGACTTCGTCCGCGCCGTCCACATAAACCGGCAGACGATCCACGTTATTCAAGGATTCAACCTCGATACGATGTTGCTTTAAAAGTTTTGTGGTGCGCTCGGAGCTGGAAACCGCGCCTTTGATGAACCGGCTTTTCGTTGCCGCCAACGCCTCAATGAAAAACTCGACGGTGCTGCCGGTGCCCACGCCCAACCAGCTGTCCGGCTCAATGTAGGCAAGCGCGGCTTCTGCCGCCGCGCGTTTTTGGTCATTTTGCGTCATGGTGACTCCCCGTCGATTAAAAGCGATCATTGTAATCAATGTCGGCAATGAACGTGCGTTCCTCCGTGACGGTGTTTTAAGCCGGGCTTGGCGTTATAATGCCTACCCTCACTAACCCGCCGATAAAATGCCTTGATGAACGATCGTTTCCGCCGCTTTCTTCGCTTGTTCGCGCCGACAAACGGCTTGCGCGACGCGATTTTGCTCGATCATGTCCGCGATTATTTTGCGTTCAAACGCTACTATAAAACCCGGTTTGCGACGGATAACGCGCGCGTGTTTCCTCACCGGCTTGTCGTCGTGGCCATCATCAAAAACGAAGGACGTTATCTTCAAGAATGGTTGGAATACCATAAACTCGTCGGGGTTGAAGCCTTTTATCTTTACGATAACGATTCCACCGATCACACCCAAGCCTTGCTGGCGCCCTACATCGCCCAAGGGGAAGTCGTGTACACGGCGTGGACGGGGCAACGCCAGCAAAATAACGTCTATCACGACGCGCTTTTAAAACTGCGTTTGGTGTCTCGTTGGGTGGCCTACATTGACGCCGACGAATTCATCGTGCCGATCGCCAAACCCACCGTTCCCGAAATTTTGGAGGATTATCAAAACGAAGTCGGGCTTTCGATGCACTGGATGATGTACGGTGATAACGGACACACGACCTCCTCTGATGATCTTGTGATCGAACGATTTACCGCCCACGCGCCCGCGCCCGATATTTGGATGAAATCCATCATCAACCCGCGCGCCGCGTTTACGATGGAGGCGCATCACGGTTGCTTCATCGGCAATCGCTCAGCGGTGAACGAGAACGGAAAAAAAGTCCGCTCGCGCTCTTTCCCGCCCGTCGCGGACAAAATTCGCTTGAACCATTATTGGGGCAAAACATGGGAAGAATATCTGGAGAAGCGCGCGAAAGGCACGGTGGGCGCGCGTAACCCGCTTTTGCCCTCCGATAGGTCTATGTTTGACGAGCGCAACCGCAACGAAGTTCAGGACGACATAATGAAGCCGTATGTCTCGCTGATCAAAGCAAAGATTGGAAAGTAAAAGCCCCCCATAACAACCGGCAGAAACCGAAGCACAAAACATAAACACAAAAGAAAGGAATCACCTTGGAACAACAAAACACACCCACACAACGGTTGATCATCACCACGCGCGAATCGGCGTTGGCGCTTTGGCAGGCAAATTTTGTCAAAGACCGCATTCGCGAGTATTACCCCAAAACGGAAATCGACTTACTGGGAACCACCACGGCAGGCGATCAAATTTTGGATCGTCCGCTCGCACAAATCGGCGGCAAAGGTTTGTTCATCAAAGAATTGGAAGTGGCGATGCAGGAAAAACGCGCCGACCTTGCCGTGCATTCGTTAAAAGACGTGCCGATGGTGTTGCCCGAAGGCTTTACCCTCGCGGCGGTGTTAAAGCGCGAAGACCCGCGGGATGCTTTTGTCTCTCCCAAATTTGCCTCGCTCGCCGAACTGCCCGCCGGCGCCATTGTCGGTACGGGAAGCCTGCGCCGCGAAGTGCAATTGCGCGAGCGTTATCCAAACTTGGATATTCGTCCCTTGCGGGGCAACGTCAACACACGTCTGAAAAAATTAGACGAAGCGCAATACGACGCCATTGTGTTGGCGGCGGCGGGCTTGATTCGCTTGGGGCTTGCCGACAGAATCCGCTCGTTTTTGTCGATCGAAGAAAGTCTGCCTGCCGTCGGTCAAGGCGCGTTGGCAATCGAATGCCTGACCGCTCGGGACGATCTCATTGTTTCTTTGACCCCGTTGATTGATCCGCCCACCTTGATTGCCGTGACGGCAGAACGGGCGTTTTCCCGCGCGTTGGGCGGCAGTTGCGAAACACCTCTGGCGGCGCACGCCTCGTTTGACGATCAAGGCGTCCTAACGTTGCGCGGTTTTGTTGCCGATCAACAAGGAAAGGAAATCATTCGAGGGCAACTTTCCTCCGCGGCGATCCGCGTGCGGGAGGCGCAAAAGCTCGGCGAAGAGCTCGCCGCAAGATTTGTGGCGCGCGGAGTCAAACGCCTGTTGCCGTAATGGAAACATCGCCGCACGCTGACCCGGCTTTTCATCGCCGCGTGATTTTGGTCACGCGCCCTCAACCCGAAGGCGACGGGTTCGCCAATACGCTTGTCGGGTTGGGCGCGATTCCGCTGGTCGTCCCGGCGATTGAAATCGCGCCGCCCAAACATCCCGACGCGCTTGCCCACGCGCGTCATCGTTTGGGCGAGTTTGATTTTGCGATGTTTGTCTCGGCAAATGCCGTGCGTTTTGCGTTGGGCGAACCTTCGCGCGATGCCCCTATGGATCGCGCGTGGCCTTCCCATGTGACGGCGCTTGCCACCGGGCAAGGCACACGCGCGGCATTGAAGGCGGCAGGCGTGCCGGACACCTGCATTCAAACGCCTATTGCCGGCGAAGACAGCGAAGGTTTGCTGGCATTACCGCTTTTGTCGCCAATGAAAGGCAGGCGGGTGGTGATTTTTCGCGGCGAAACCGGGCGCGCGCTTTTGGGGGATGCCCTACAAGAACGCGGCGCGACGGTTGAATACGTGTCGGCGTATCGCCGAATTTGCCCTGTCGTCACCCCTGATTTGCGGCAAACGGTGAGTAAGGCTAAACTTTCCGCTTCGACGTTTACGGCGACCGAGGCACTTTTGAATTTTGAGGCGATGTTTGACCCTGAAACGCTCACCGTGTTGAAGCAAACGCCGGCTTTTGTGCCCCATCAACGCATCGCGCAAACAGCAACCCAACTTAATTGGCAAACCGTTGTGACCTCTTCCGGCGATCATGGACTGATTTCAGGAATGCGTCGCTATTTTATTGAACAATCGTAAAACTATGGCAAATCATTCTCCTTTAGACACTCCTCCCAACGCCCGTCACGCTGACGATGACGCGCCGACAAAACCGCGCTCTTCAAACCTTTTTTTGACGATTTGTGTCCTTTTATTGGCAGTGGGGCTTGTGTTTGTGGGGTGGCAAAATCATCAAAAATGGACGGCTTGGCACGCCTCGGAGGGTGCGCAACTCTCCCAAGCCGCGGAAACGGCGCGCAAATTACAAGAAGAGAGCGACGCCCGCGCGAATCAGTTTGCCGATTGGGACACGCGGTTTGAAGCGTTCGACAAAGCTGTCAAAACGATGCAAAACGAAAACGAAATCAACAAACGTTATTATTCGCAGCGTCCTTTGGTCGGCGACGACGTGTTGATGTACGAGATCGAATATCGGGTACGTTTTGCCGAGCAACAGTTGATGGTCGGCAACGCCGATATCGCGCTTTCCATGCTCAAAAAGGCGGAAGGGGATTTAGCCGCGCTGAATCGGTTGGATGTTGCCAACATCCGCGCGAAATTAAATCAAAACGTGGAGGCATTGCAATCCGTGCCGGCGTTTGACGCGGCCTCCTATATTGAGCGGCTCGACCGCGTATTAAATACGATTGACACCTTGCAAACGCGCTCGATCCCCACGGAAATGTCGATTGACGTTCAAGTGGACGATGCCGACGGCGTCGCTGAAGAAAGTGCCTTTTCCCGTCTCAAAAAAAGCCTGCGCGAGATGTTGCTCTCCGTGGTGCGGGTTCGTGTCGGCACGCCGGATAAAGACCGTCCCTGGGTGGATATTGCGCTGGATCGGCAGGAGTTGCGTGTCCGGCTTTTATCGTTGCGCCTGATGGTCTTGACACGAAATCCTGCCGCACGCACGGAATCCATTGCGTTGAACGGATGGTTGCTCCCGCGCTTTGACGAAACCAACGACGAAGTGGCGTCGCTTCGTCAGCTTTTGGAAGACTTAACGGCGTCTTCCATTGTCGCGCCCCTGCCTGATTTAACGCCAACACTTTTGGCCATTCGTTCGTGGCGCGCGGCGCAACGATGAGGAGCGCGCGATGAAAAAATTGATTTACTGGGCAGTTTTTGCAACCGTCGCGTTATTGATCGGTATTTTTGCGCGATCCAATCAAGGCTATGTTCAGATTGCCACGCCCACCCTGCAAATTGAAACAAGCCTCAATTTTTTTATTGTGATGTGGGTGGTCTCGTTGGGGGTGTTTTATTTTTTGGCGCGCGTTTTCATTAAAATCCGATCTTGGACTCGCCCGAAAAAGCCGTCTCATGAGGTTCTGAAAAAATAATCCCCCAAGAGACATTTTGTGGTCATTTTGTTGTAATTTTTTTATTATCATTTTTAAACCGTTTTTGAAAGAAGGAATTTATGATGAATACGCCAAAACTCCCCGACATTATTATTGATGCCCAAAATTTATACCGCGAGGAGGTCATCACCGATCGCAAAACCGGTGTCCTTCGCGTGCTCACCCCCATGACCGCCCAAGGCACGGCGGACACTTCGCGCGAAGTCATTTACATGGGAGAAGCCCAGCTGATGACTTCCATCGGCGCGCTCCCTGTTCCGTTTGAAATTCCGGGCAAAACCCTTGCCGAGGTCACGCAAAATTTCAGTGCTGCCGCTAAGGATGCCATCGAAAAAACGTTGCGTGAAATTCAGGATTTGCGCCGTCAGGCGGCATCCTCTCTGGTGATTCCGCCCTCCGGCGCGAACTTATCGGGCGGTGGGCTTGCCGGCTTAGGGGGCGACGCGCTCCCCGGCGGCGGAAAAATTCGGATGCCGTAAGAAAAGTCATTTTTTTGGGAGAATCAACGATGAGAATTTTGCACACCATGTTGCGCGTCGGCGATATGTCGCGGTCGGTCGCGTTTTATCGGGACGTTTTGGGAATGCGGGTATTGCGAACAACGGTCCGCCCCGAACAAAAATATGATTTAACGTTCATGGGCTACGGTGACGAATCGCACGAATCCGTGCTTGAGCTCACGTACAACTATGGCGTTGACCGTTACGAATTAGGGACGGCTTACGGGCATCTGGCGATTGAGGTGGATGACGCCAAAGCCGCGTGCGACGCGGTGGTGTCTCGCGGCGGAAAAGTCACACGTGCGGCGGGACCCGTCTTGGGCGGCACCACAATCATTGCTTTTCTCGAAGACCCGGACGGTTATAAAGTTGAATTGATTCAGAAGGGGACGTTGTAACTCAAACGGGCGACCTTTCGATCGCCCGTCTCACCAAAAAATCGTTAGAACGGAATATCGTCTTCAAAATCATCGGCGGGTTTGTTTGAGGACTCCGAGGATTTCCTCGATGCGCCGCCGGCATCGTCTGCCGGTGCCGAGCCGCCGCCTGCGCCGCCTAAGAGCTGTAATCGATCGCCGATAATCTCAGTGGTATAACGTTCGTGACCTTCTTTATCCGTCCATTTTTTTGTTTGCAACCTGCCTTCAACGTATGCGGTGCGACCTTTTTTTAAGTATTCCCCCGCAATTTCTGCCGTCCGCCCGAACAAGACAACGCGATGCCATTCCGTTTTTTCTTGCTTTTCGCCGCTGGATTTATCGCGCCACTGATCGGACGTTGCCAAGCTGAAATTGCACACGGCATCGCCTCCTGTGGTGTAACGCATGACGGGATCGGCACCGAGGTTGCCCAACAAAATGACTTTATTTACTGACGCCATATTCTCTTCCTGTATCAAATGTTGCAATGCAACGGATCATTAACATCAACGCGACGCCCATCAAAAAACGCGGCGTCACCGGAAGGGTCATTTTACAGCAGAAATCGGATTTCCCGATACCGCCTTTTGTGGCAAGTACAGCTAGGGTTTTTGTTCCCATGGTTTTCTCCGTCTGTGAGGAGAAAACTGATCCGCATTTTGTTCGGCTAAAAGAAAGGTGAAAGCCAACTCGAAGAAGAATTGGTGGCCCCCCGGAGAGTCGAACTCCGCACCAACGGATTATGAGTCCGCTGCTCTAACCAAGCATGAGCTAGAGGGCCTCTTCGTTTTTGTTATTGTCATTTTCATGTAAAACCGTTTGCTTTTTTGTCGGAATGATGAATTTCGACCAGGTGGGATTTTGCAAGGGTCTTTATAACATTTTGGTGCCGACGACGAACCCCCAAAACCAACGTAAATACGTCATTTTAGAGGGTTTTTCATCCGATTTTTAAATCCGGGTATATGGTTAGGTATACATAAACACGCTTTACCGGGTTTGATGCAATCAAACAGTCTACCCCCCAAAAAAGTGTCGCTATATTACCACATGCCCTTCTAAAGAATACCCGAACTTATTGCACCCCAACACAAGCCCTGACGCAATGCCAAACAGCTGTTTTGACACAATGCGCCAAGTGCGTTTGCGTGAGACCGACTGCAGGCGGATGATTTTGACATCTTGGGTGCGCCAACGCCAAAACCCTTTTTTCCCTTTTGGGGGGGCTTTTGCCTTTTTGCGCCTTTTTAAACCTTTTTGGGGTAGTGCCATTCCCATTAAATCCCTGCCCTTCAACCTTTTGCCCTTTTAACCCTTTCCCCTTTTGCGGCAACCTTTTGGCACTAATAAAAAGAGTTGCACCCTTCTAGGAAAGCGAAACACCAAATGAGGCAAGCATAGAGGCTTTTGTGCGTTTTGATTGTCAACTAAGCCGGACACAGCAAAAAGGGTAAGTCCGGGCGGGCTTTA
This sequence comes from Burkholderiales bacterium, assembly GCA_031257235.1. GTDB lineage: Bacteria > Pseudomonadota > Gammaproteobacteria > Burkholderiales > Casimicrobiaceae > UBA931. Next base: position 21,204 of record JAIRPA010000168.1, read on the forward strand.
CCCGCTCCCCATAAATGGGCGAAAATAACGCATGACCTCATCGCAACCACTCAAAGAGCCCCAAACACCCTCTCAAACGAAATCCAAGCAACGTGTCGCGGATCACGGCGAAGTCTTTACCAATGAACGGGAAGTCAAGGCAATGCTTGATCTAGTGGCTCAGGAAACGGATCGTATTGACAGCCGCTTTCTTGAGCCTGCCTGTGGCAACGGCAATTTTTTGGCGGAGATTTTGCGCCGCAAGCTCGCGGTCGTGAAGTCGCGCTACGGGAAAAGCGTGGCGGAGTATGAGCGGTACGCCGTGATTGCGGTCACGAGCGTTTACGGCGTAGACATTTTGGAAGATAACGTTGCCGAATGCCGCCACCGGCTGTTTGAAATTTTCGATCGGGAGTACACCCTTGTCTGCGGGCATGAAGCCGAAGACGACACCCGCGCGTCAGTTCGCCATATTCTCAACCATAATATTCTTTGCGGAGACGCGCTGACGATGGAGCGGGCAGATAATTCTCCGATCATCTTTGCCGAATGGTCGGCAGTGAACAGTCACCTCATTAAACGGCGTGATTTCAGATTAGATCAAATGCTCGCAGACGCTAAAGGCTATGTGCAGTTAGACATGTTTGGTTTATCGCCCGCTTACGAGCAATTGGAAATGAGCTTTACCCAAGAATTGATTTTGGCGCCTGTGCGGGAATTTCCGCCGACTGATTACAGGAGATTGCGGGATGAATGAGCACTTGCCGGCGGAGCCGCGCGCCACCCCTTATAACCCCGATGTTTTATCGTGTTTGGCGCACCTCTCAAATGACGAGGTTTTCACGCCGCCGACGATCGTCAACAAGATGTTGGACATGTTGCCGCAAGCCCTCTTTGAGGATTCAACAACAACCTTTCTTGACCCCGGATGTAAATCCGGCGTTTTTTTGCGTGAGATTGCCAAGCGTTTGATTCGCGCGAGGTATCCTGATTTTGAGAAACCCGAAGGAGAAAAACCTTCGCAAAACTTTCTTGATCACATTTTTCGGAAGCAACTATTCGGTATTGCCATTACCGAAATCACTTCGTTGATGTCGCGCAGAAGTCTTTATTGCTCCAAGTACCCGAACAGCAGATTTTCCATTGTGTCGTTTGACGACGCGGAAGGCAATATCCGATATAAAAACATCAAACACCGGTGGACAAAAGGCAGATGTCTTTTTTGCGGAGCGTCAAAAGCGGAATATCAACGCGACTCACGGCTTGAATCCCACGCTTACGAATTTATCCATACCTTAAAACCAAAGGACATTTTTAAGATGAAATTTGATGTAATCATCGGCAATCCGCCGTATCAGTTAGGATCAGATGGCGGTACTCGTGACATGCCTATTTACAATAAATTTGTGGAGCAGGCAAAAAAATTAAACCCTCGCTATCTTTCGATGATTATTCCTTCGCGCTGGATGGCGTCTGGTCTTGGTTTGGGTGAATTTAGGCAAACCATGCTAAACGATAAACATATAAGAAAACTTGTGGATTATGAGCGAATGGACGCTGTCTTTCCGGGTGTTGATTTTGAAGGCGGTGCATGTTATTTCTTATGGGACAGGGATAACGAAGGAAGTTGTTCCGTTACCTCAATCAGCGGGAATGAAATCATAGGTCCCGATGAACGCGATTTGAGCGAGTACGATGTTTTTGTGCGTGACCGCCGTTCTTTAGATATTTTACGGAAGGTTCAAACGAAAAAAGAGCCGTCAATTATAGAAATGCTATCCGTTGATAAAGAATTTGGCTGGACATCTAATTTTGACGGGTTTCACGAAAGAAAAAGAACTGACGATATACCTCTCTATTACAACAAAAAGGGAAAACGTTTAGTTGGGTATATTGCGAGGAAAAATATCACAAAAAGTTGTCATCTGATTGACACCTATAAGGTCATGGTCCCGCAAGCCTACGGTGAGCGTGGAGCGAGACCGGCGAAAGTCTTGGGACCCAGCTTTGTTGCAGACTCTCCTTCCGTTTGCACACAAACATTTTTATTCTTTTACACAAGCTCACGTAAAAAAGCGACAAGTATTAACAGTTATTTGCAAACACGATTCTTTAGATTCCTTGTGTCCCTTCGCAAAATCACACAACATGCCACCCGATCGACTTATACATGGGTGCCTCAACAGAAATGGGATGGGATTTGGACAGACGAAAAACTTTACACCAAATACGGCATTACAAAGGAAGAACAGGATTTCATTGAGAGCATG
>JAIRPA010000156.1 GCA_031257235.1 Burkholderiales bacterium
TTTGCATCATCCGCTTTGCCTACAAAAAATCGTCGGGGTCTTGGTCTCCACTAACTTTGCTGCGCAAAGTAAGTTCCGCCCCAACCAAAGGTTGTCCCGCGATTTTTTGGTAACTCCAACCGGCAAAAAGTAATACTTTTTGCCGAACATTGATCTACTTCTTGCCGCTTATCTGGGCGACGGCAAGCGTGGTCAAGTTCACCAAGCGTCGGACGGTGGCGGAGTTGGTGACGATGTGAATCGGCGCGTTCAAGCCCAAAAGAATCGGTCCGATCGTCACGTTGTTGCTTCCCGTGATTTTCAACAAATTAAACGCGATGTTGGCGGCGTCTAAGCCCGGCATCACCAATAGATTGGCGGCGCCGGAAAACCGCGCGTTCGGGAATATCGTCTCACGAATTGAATCGCTCAACGCGGCATCGCCTTGAATTTCACCTTCCACCTCAAGGGTAGGATTCAAACGCAACAAAAGCTCGCGCGTGGCGCGCATTTTTTGCGCGGACGGATGATCGCTGGTGCCAAAAGAAGAATGCGACAAAAGCGCGATTTTAGGATCAATCCCAAAACTTTTGACTTCTTTTGCCGCCATTTGTGTGATTTCCGCCAGCTGATCCACCGTCGGATCGTAGTTGATATAAGTATCGGTGATGAACAAAGGATGGGTGGGCAAAATCAAAGCGTTCATAGCCGCGTACACATGAGCTTCGGGTTTGCGTCCGATGATTTGATCGAGATAATACAAATTCAACATGAAGTTGGTCACAAGCCCGCAAACCATACCGTCTGCCTGACCGCGACGAATCGCCATCGCGCCGACTAAGGTCGGACGGCGGCGCGCCTCAAGCTGCGCGTAGGCTTCGGTGACGCCCTTGCGACGGGTCAGTGCATAGTATTCTTTCCAGCACGATTCATAGTCAGGGTTATCGTCGATATCAATGATTTCATAATCGTCCCCTTGTTTGATGCGCAAGCCCAAGCGTTGGATTTTTTCTTCAATCGTGTTGGCGCGCCCGATCAAAATAGGTCTTGCGATTTTATCGTCGCAAATTAACTGTGCCGCGCGTAAGACGCGATCTTCTTCGCCTTCCGCCAAAACGATGCGCTTGGGAGCGGCGCGCGCGGTGTCCAACAAGGGTTTCATCAGGTAGCCCGAATGGTAAACAAACCCGCGCAGTTTTTGCTCGTAGGCTTGAAAATCTTCAATCGGATGTAAGGCAACCCCGGTGTCCATCGCGGCTTTGGCCACCGCCGGCGCGATGTTCAAAATCAAACGCGGATCAAAAGGCTTGGGAATAATGTAGTCGGGACCAAAGCGCAAATTGTTGGTGTTGTACGCGGCTTCGACAATATCGGATTGTTCCGCCATGGCAAGATCGGCAATCGCGCGGACACAGGCGATTTTCATCGTGTCGCTGATCTGCGTCGCGCCGACATCCAAAGCACCTCTGAAAATGAACGGAAAGCACAAGACGTTATTGACCTGATTCGGAAAGTCCGAACGACCGGTGGCAATGATGGCGTCGGGACGAACGGCTTTGACCAAATCGGGGCGAATCTCCGGCTCCGGATTGGCCAAGGCAAACACCAAAGGACGGTCTGCCATTTTGGGCAACCATTCTTGTTTGACCACGCGCCCGGCGGATAACCCTAAAAAGACATCCGCGCCCTCCATAATTTCGGCAAGCGTGCGTTTGTCGGTGGCTTGGGCAAAGTGCGCTTTGTGTTCGTCCATATCCACGGTTCGCCCCTGATACACCACGCCGTGAATATCGGAAACCCAAATGTTTTCGGTTTTGGCACCCAACAACTCCAACAATTTCAAGCAGGAGAGGGCGGCGGCACCCGCGCCCGAACAGGCAATTTTGACGTCTTCGATTTTTTTACCGACGATGCGCAAGCCGTTGGTGACGGCCGCGCCCACGATGATGGCGGTGCCGTGTTGATCGTCGTGAAACACCGGAATGTTCATCCGATGACGACACTTTTCTTCGATGTAAAAGCATTCGGGCGCTTTGATGTCTTCTAAGTTGATGCCGCCAAAAGAGGGTTCCAACGCGCAAATCATATCGACCAAACGGTCGGGGTCAGGTTCGTTGATTTCCAAATCAAAGCAATCCACTCCGGCAAAGTTTTTAAACAAAACGGCTTTGCCTTCCATCACCGGCTTGGCGGCGAGCGCCCCGATGTTGCCCAGCCCCAAAACCGCCGTTCCGTTGGTGACAACCGCGATTAAATTGCCGCGCGCGGTCAACGCACGCGCTTCTTTGGGCTCTTTGACGATTTCTTCACACACGGCGGCAACGCCGGGCGTATAGGCAAGCGCCAAATCGTGTTGCGTGATCAACGCTTTGGACGGAACCACTTCAATTTTTCCGGCGGGCGATTTACGGTGATAGGCTAAAGACGCGCTCCGAAGGGCTTGATCGGACATGATGACCTCGAATAATCAGAATGAAACGGGTTAATAATAAAAATTAGTAGTGAACCAGAAAAATACACGCGGTAAGAAACGTCGGCGGCAAGGCGGCAATGAAGAGTTTGAGCGGGTTCACTGCCGAATCCTCAAAACGTTCTTTCAAGATGGACACCCCGGCAGGGTTAGGCGCGTTGGCAATCACGGTCAATCCCCCGCCGACAATCGCGCCTGCCACCAACGAATATTGAAACGCCGCGTCCGTTCCTTGCACCAACGAACCTAAATACGTGAGCGCGGCGTTGTCGGTGATGGCAGTCAATGCCGTCGCCCCCCAAAAGACAGCCTGAGACGGCAAACCGCCCAACAAACTTTGCAACCACCACGATTGCATTCCGCCCAAAACGACCAAGCCGCCCAAAAAGAAAGCCACCAACATGCTTTCGCGCAACATCATGTTTTTGCGTTGATAGTGCGGATAAGCGGCGGCGTGACCCAAAAAGAACAGAAGAAGCGGCATGAACACCATCGGGTGATGCGAGAAATAAACGATGGCGGCAAGAAAGCAAAAATGAATGGCGCGCACGGAAATAGGAATCGGGTTTTCAGCCACGGTTTGATTCGAGAGGTTTTGCGCAATCGCATGACGGAACAAAAAGGTCACGGCGAGCGCGTTGAGCATCACCGCCGTCAATGAACGCCAGCCGAAAGTCGTCAACATGAAGGACAAATCCCATCCCCACGTGTGGGCAACCATCAAGACCGGCGGGGCGGCGTAGGGCGTCAACGCGCCGCCGATGGAGACATTGACAAACAAAACGCCCAAGGTGGCGTAGCGAACGCGCGAAGGCATGGCGCGGGATAAAAAGGTGTCCCGCATCATCAGTGCCGCCAAGGTCATCGCGGCAGGTTCGGTGATGAATGAGCCTAAAAGCGGAATGAGCGAGATGGTCAAAAAATACAGCAACACCGCTTCGGGAATCGGAAAAACACGCGCCAAAAACACGGAAAGCGATTTGACGACGTTTTTCACGGAGGACATGATCGGGCGGCTGGCGGCAACCACCATGATCGCAAACACAAACAAAGGTTCAACAAAATTGCGGGTTTCAAGATAATTTAAGGCGCGGTCTTGCCCCCAATGAAAGAACATCACGATCATCATCAAAGCCGACCACACGCCAAAAACAACCTCGACTTCACCCAAAAGATGGCACAAACCCGCGTGATTCGGAAAACGATGCGCCAAATGCGCAAAAAAGCTGGTCAAAAAAGTGTGTAAAACCGCAAGCGCGAAGATGATGGTTGCGGCAAGTTCCATAGGCGAGGGATTCATGTTTTTTTCTAATCGGCGATACCGAAAACGGAACGTGCTGAAATATTGCTAAAAATAGTCATTTAAAATCAAAGCGTTTGTTTTGGACGTTAAAGAAACAGGTTAAATAATGCGTGGACAAAAAACAATGCCAACCGTATTTATTGAGACGGCTGCGGGATTTTACCATTCCCGTTGAGTTTGTGCGTATCAGGAATCAGAGGTCAGGAATCAGGGGTTCGGCAAAAAGTATTACTTTAGGTTTTCGCCCAAAAGTAAAAACCTACACTCGTCGGCAAAAAGTGGTACTTTTTGCCGGAAATATTTTGCAAAAAAGTACCGGCGAAGCCGGATACTTTTTGGTAGGAAAAACGGAAAAACCGCTTGTGACGACGCGCTTTGCGCGTCGCGCCGCCTTTGGCGGCTCGATCCGTAACCCGGTTTTTTCGACGTTTTAAATTTTTTTTCGTCCCGTTTGCGCAACCCTTACAAGATCGTTATAATACTCGCCTTTTTAAACGACCCACATTAAAGAAATTCGAGGAAAACTTATGACCGTTTCGGTTCAAGAAAAGGCGAAAATCATCGCCGATTATCAACGTGTTGCCGGGGACACCGGTTCTCCGGAAGTCCAAATTGCCTTATTGACGGCGCGCATTAACGGATTAAATTCGCACTTTAAAGATCACGTCAAAGATCACCATTCGCGCCGCGGGCTGCTTCGGATGGTATCCCGTCGTCGGAAATTGTTGGACTACTTAAAATCGCGTGATGCGGATTGCTATAAAACCCTCATTGAAAAGCTCGGATTACGTAAGTGATCGTTTCTACCGGTTTTTATAGTCTTCAACGAATGCGGACATGCTTATTGCCCGCGTATTGTTCATTGATTCTTTCACCAACCAACCGCGCGTAGCTATACGCGCGGTTTTTATTTTTTAAGGTAATTTTTACCATGATCCAAGCTATTAAAAAATCCATTCAGTATGGTCGTCACACCTTGACGTTGGAAACCGGCGAAATCGCGCGCCAAGCCACCGGCGCGGTATTGGTCAGTCTGGACGAAACCGCCGTCTTAGTGACGGTGGTCGCGTCGCCCTCTGTGAAACCCGGTCAGGATTTCTTCCCGTTGACCGTTGATTATCAGGAAAAAACTTACGCCGCCGGCAAAATTCCGGGCGGCTTTTTCAAGCGGGAAGGGCGACCCTCCGAAAAAGAAACGTTAACGTCGAGGCTGATTGACCGCCCCTTGCGTCCGCTTTTTCCGGACGGTTTTTTCAACGAAGTGCAAATTGTCGCTACCGTGCTTTCGGTGAACCCGGAGGTCGACCCCGACGTTCCCGCGATGATCGGTGCCTCCGCCGCCTTGGCGATCGCGGGCATTCCGTTTAACGGACCCATCGGCGCGGCACGGGTTGGCTATATCGACGGTCAATTTGTGTTGAATCCCACCAAATCCGAATTACCCAAATCCAAGTTGGATTTAATCGTTGCCGGCACGGAATCCGCCGTTTTAATGGTGGAATCGGAAGCCCATGAACTCTCCGAAGAAACGATGTTGGGCGCGGTGGTGTTCGGGCATCAACAACAACAAGCGGTGATTGACCTCATTCACGATTTGGTCGCCGAAGGCGGCAAACCCTTATGGGATTGGAAAGCCCCCGAAAAAGACACGGCGCTGATCGAAAAGGTTGCCGGCATTGCCGAGGCAGACCTTCGCGCGGCGTATAAAATCCACGCCAAAGGGCAACGTCGTCAACGTTTGGACGAAATCACCGATCAATTGATTGCCGAATGCGGCGCGACGGAAGATGCCGCTTTAACGGCGACGATCAAAGAGATTATGTTTAATCTCGAATCCAAAATTGTCCGTTCACAAATTCTGGAAGGCGAGCCACGCATTGACGGGCGCGATACCCGCACGGTGCGCCCGATCTCCATTCGTACCGGTGTGTTGCCGCGCACTCACGGCTCTGTGCTCTTCACACGCGGAGAAACGCAGGCGCTGGTGGTGGCCACCTTGGGCACCGCGCGTGACGAACAAGTCATCGACGCCTTGGAAGGCGAATACCGTGAACGCTTCATGTTGCATTACAACATGCCGCCTTTTGCCACCGGCGAAACCGGTCGCGTCGGTTCACCGAAGCGCCGCGAAGTCGGGCATGGTCGTTTAGCCAAACGCGCGTTGATTGCCGTGTTGCCCGGCGCCGATGAATTTTCTTATTCGATGCGCGTGGTCTCGGAGATCACTGAATCCAACGGTTCCTCGTCAATGGCCTCGGTGTGCGGCGGTTGTTTAGCCTTGATGGACGCCGGCGTGCCGACAAAATCGCACGTGGCCGGGATTGCGATGGGCTTGATCAAAGAAGGCAATCGCTTTGCGGTGTTGACCGATATTTTGGGCGATGAAGATCATTTGGGCGATATGGATTTCAAAGTTGCCGGCACCGCCAAAGGCGTGACCGCGTTGCAGATGGACATCAAAATCCAAGGGATCACCAAAGAGATCATGGCGATCGCCCTTTCACAGGCGCGTGAAGGCAGAATGCACATTTTGAAATTGATGGAAGAAGCGTTGCCGCATCCGCGCTCTGAAATCTCGCAGCACGCGCCGCGCATGATGACCTTTAAAATCAATCCCGAAAAAATCCGCGACGTGATCGGGAAGGGCGGGGCGGTGATTCGCGCCTTGACCGAAGAAACCGGCGCCTTGATTGATATTGAAGACGACGGTTCCGTGACGATCTCTTCGGTGAATGCCGACGCGTGCAATATGGCGCGTAAGAGAATCGAAGAAATCACGGCAGAAGTCGAAGTCGGCAAAATTTACGACGGCACCGTGTTGCGTCTTTTGGATTTCGGCGCGATCGTTCAAGTGTTGCCGGGTCGTGACGGTTTATTGCACATTTCGCAAATCGCCAAAGAGCGCGTCAATCAGGTATCGGATTACTTAAAAGAAGGTCAGCCGGTGCGCGTGAAAGTGCTTGAGGCGGATGATAAAGGGCGCTTGCGTCTTTCGATGAAGGCGGTGTTGGACGACGATGCCGCGCCCGCGCCTTCTGCCGAAGAAATGTAATCACGTATATAATTCTTAGTCACATCAAATACGCGGCAAAGATGCCGCGTTTTTGTTGAAGGGGATCGTGACCATAAACCCGGCAAAAGGGTGTGCTTTTTGCCGAATAAACCGGAAAACTAAAACATGGACATTGCGTTAAATGCGGCATTTATTATCGGGATTCTTCAGATCATCGCGATCGATATTTTATTGGGTGGTGACAACGCCGTGATGATTGCGCTGGCCAGCCGCAACCTGCCGAATCATCAACGAAAACAAGCGATCATGTGGGGGATTATGGGCGCGATCGTCTTGCGTTTTGTGTTTGTCTTTTGCGCGACGTTTTTATTGCAGATTCCGTTCGTCAAACTGATCGGCGCGCTCTTGCTTTTGTGGATCGGGGTTAAATTGATCTTGCCCGAAAAAGAGGAAGATTTAAGCCATGTCAAAGCCAGCGACCATTTATTCAGCGCGATCAAAACCATCATTATTGCGGACGCCGTGATGAGCCTTGATAACGTGGTGGGTATTTCCGCCGCGGCAAACGGTCACATGGCGTTGGTGCTCTTTGGTATTCTCTTGAGCGTGCCG
>JAIRPA010000215.1 GCA_031257235.1 Burkholderiales bacterium
AAAATGGGGAGGCAGTCAAGGCGTGCGAAATCGTGGAAAACGCCCAATTCCACCCCGCCATCAGGCATCAGAGGTCAGGCATCAGGCATCAGGGATCAGGGGTTCGTCAAAAAGTGAAAACCTACACTCGCGGGTTCGGCAAAAAGTGAAAACCTACTTTTTGCCGGTAGGAAGGACCAAAAAAGTACGGGCAAAGCCCGATACTTTTTTGTATAAACGACGGTGGGGATTCTGCGACTGCGAGGGTTACGCCTCTTGCGCTTAAATGACAGTGTTTCTGATACCTGAGACTTGATGCAGGAATGTACGAAAACGCTATGATTTTAAAGGGGATTTTTGGTAGGCCGTGCAGGAATCGAACCTGCGACCAACGGATTAAAAGTCCGCTGCTCTACCGACTGAGCTAACGACCCAAAGTGGAATTTAGTAAAGCTCGCCAGTCTATAGCAAAAATTCTGACTTGCCAATAGATCAGGGGGACAGGAATCAGGGGTTAGGAATCAGAAACGCCGCCACAAATGCGGTGTATCAAATTTTGCGACCTTCTCTCACCTCGTCATTGCGGGCTCCGATCCGCAATACGGTTTTAAAGGTTCGGCAAAAAGTAAAAACCTACTTTTTGCCGGTAATATTTTCCAAAAAATCGCGGGGAGACCCCGACGATTTTTTGTAGGAAAAGCAATGGCGGGCGAGGCAAGCCTCGCCCCTACGACGGGACGCCGAGGGCGGCGTCCCCTACCCCTGATTCCTGAATGCCGAATGTTTTCAACCCTCTCAAACGCTAATTTAAAGCTAGATTTAACTTTAATAAGCGCCCTACCCCGCTCGATCTGCGCGTTTGCGATCGACTTCTTTTAAGTGGCGTTTGCGGATGCGTATGGATTGCGGCGTGACTTCAACCAATTCATCGTCCGCGATGAATTCCACGGCGTATTCCAACGATAAGCGAATCGGCGGCGTGAGCATGATGGCTTCGTCCTTGCCGGACGCGCGAATATTGGTGAGTTTTTTGCCTTTGATCGGGTTGACGACCAAATCGTTCTCGCGGCTGTGGATGCCGATTACCATGCCTTCGTAGAGTTTATCGCCCGGAGAGACAAACATCCGCCCGCGTTCCTGCAGGTTCCACAGGGCGTAGGCAACCGCCTCCCCGTCCTCTTGCGAGATCAAAACGCCGTTTCTGCGTTCGGGAATGTCGCCTTTGATGGGTGCGTAGCCGTCAAAGACGTGGCTCATGATGCCCGTGCCGCGCGTTAAATTTAAAAATTCGCCCTGAAAGCCGATCAAACCCCGCGCGGGAATCCGATAATCCATCCGTGTTCTGCCGCGCGCGTCGGATTCCATATTGACCATTTCGCCGCGACGCTGCCCCAAGGCTTCCATCACGCCGCCTTGATGTTCGTCCTCCACGTCAATGGACAAAAATTCGTAGGGCTCGCACATCGTTTCGTCGATTTCGCGCAGCACCACGCGCGGACGCGAGACCGCAAGCTCGTAACCTTCGCGCCGCATGTTTTCGACCAGGATGGTCAAATGCAGTTCGCCGCGACCGGACACCATGAATACGTCCGTATCCGAAGTATCTTCGACGCGCAACGCCACGTTGGTGAGAAGTTCTTTGTGCAGACGGTCGCGGATGTTGCGTGAGGTCACGTATTTGCCTTCGCGCCCCGCCAAAGGTGACGTGTTGACTTGAAACTGCATGGACAACGTGGGCTCATCCACCGCAATCGGCGGCAGGGCTTCGGGCGTCATCACATCGGTAATCGTGGTGCCGATGGATAAATCGTCAATGCCGCTGACCAAAACGATGTCCCCGACGGACGCGGATTCAATCGGTTGGCGTTCCAAGCCGGAAAAGCCGTAAAGCTGACCGATTTTTTCACGCATCTGCGCGGGCGCGCCGATGATGTTGGGCGTCAAAACGGCGACCTCCTGCGCGGGCTTTAAACTGCCGCGCCGAATCCGTCCGATGCCCAAACGCCCCAAATAGCTTGAATAGTCCAAAGCACTGATTTGCAATTGCAAGGGCGCGTTTGCGTCGCCTTGCGGCATCGGCACGTGTTTCAAAATGGCGTCAAAAAGTGCGCGCATGTCGCCGGAGGTCGCGGCGCCGGATTCGACTTCGGACATGTGTTCCGTCGCCCAACCGTTTAACGCCGAGGCGTAAATCACGGGGAAATCGAGCTGTTCTTCGGTCGCGCCCAAGCGATCAAAAAGATCGAACGTTTGGTTGACCACCCATTCGGGGCGAGCGCCGACACGGTCAACCTTGTTGACCACCACAATCGGTTTTAAACCTTGTTTTAACGCCTTCATGGTGACAAACCTTGTCTGCGGCATCGGACCTTCCACGGCGTCCACCAAGAGTAAAACGCCGTCCACCATGCCCAACACGCGCTCGACTTCGCCGCCGAAATCGGCGTGTCCGGGGGTGTCGATGATGTTGATGCGCACGTCTTTAAAGCGGATCGAACAGTTTTTAGAAAAAATGGTGATGCCGCGCTCGCGTTCGATGTCGTTGCTGTCCATCACGCGCTCATTGATGGTTTGATGTTTGGCAAAGGTGCCGGACTGCGTCAAAAGTTTATCGACAAGCGTGGTTTTGCCGTGGTCGACGTGCGCAATAATCGCAATGTTGCGAAGGTTTTTGAAAATCATAAAAATTCTGCCCAAAGAAAACGCGCCTAAATGACGCGCTAAGAATCTTGGGATTATACAGCCGTGTTCGGGTTTCAGGGATCAGGAATCAGGAATCAGGGGTTCGGCAAAAAGTAAAAACCTACTTTTTGGCGGTTGAAGTTAGCAAAAAAGGACAGGCAGAGCCTGATCCTTTTTTGTAGGAAAAGCGATAAAACCGGATTGCGGATCAAGTTGAGAATGACGCAGCCTATAAAGGCTGCGTGCGGGCGAGGCAAGCCTCGCCCCTACTGATCCCTGATACCTGAACTCTGATTCCTGATACCTGATTTTGGGCGAATTCCTGACCTCTGATCCCTGATACCTGATTCCCTGCTATCATAGCGAGCTTTCAAATTTGGAACTCGCGGTGAAAGAGAAAAAAATCTTGGTGTTGGGGGTCGGCAATGTCTTATGGGCGGACGAAGGCTTTGGCGTGCGCGCGGTCGAGGCTTTAAACGCGCGTTACCGCTTTGACGATTCCGTAACCTTAATGGATGGCGGCACACAAGGCTTGGCGCTTTATCCCTACATAATGTCTTCCTCGCATGTTTTGGTGTTTGACGCCATTGGATTCAAAGAGTTACCGGCAACACTTAAAGTTTTACGTGATTCCGAAATTCCGGTTTTCTGCACCACCAAAATCTCCCCGCATCAAACCACCTTAAATGAAGTTTTAGCGCACGCTACGCTTTTGGGAACCCTGCCGGATAAAATGACGGTGGTGGGCGTTCAACCCGAAACTTTAAGCGACTTTGGCGGCAGTCTTACGCCCAACGTTCGCGCCAAAATTCCTCCGGCGGTTGATGCCGCCGTTGCCGAGCTTCAAAGCTGGGGCGTGACGGTCACGCCACGCGCGCCGGATGAAGTTGCGCCGCCGCTTAATGCTTCGGCGCTTGACTTATCCCGTTATGAAAACGAGCGTCCGCCGGAAGAAAAAGCGTGTCGTTTCGGCGACGCGCGTTTTTTAAAAGGACAATAACGATTATGTGTTTAGGCATTCCGATGCAAATATTAGAATCGCGTGAGGGTTTTGCGGTTTGCGATCGAGGCGGCGAGAAAATCGTCGTCAACATGATGTTGACCGGGGCGTTGCCTGTGGGCACATGGATCATGACCTTTCAAAATTCAGCCATTAAAGCCTTAACCGAAGACGAGGCGCGTCAAACGCTGGCGGCGTTGTCCGCCTTGTCTGACGCGATCAACGGCGACACCTCTAACTTAAACGCCTATTTCCCTGATTTGGTCGCACGAGAGCCTATCCTGCCTGATCACTTAAAGGCAGCCGCCGCCAAAAGCGCGACCTTAAAATAAAACCGTCACGCCAACCTTGGGTTTGGCGTTTTTTATGGATCAACGTCACCAACACTTGAATGAACAAACCTTTTCCGATTCCCGTTCGCGCGATCACCGATTCGCCGCCTATCCCTGCCGATAACGCCGCCGTGCGTGAAGCCGGGCATTCAGACGACGAGTTATCCCGCGTTTTAGAGTTGCCGCGCACCGCCAACGCTTTTTTGATGCCCTCTGTGCCTCACGACGCCACGCCTGAAACCTTAAAAGCCGCCGCCGACGTTCTTGACACCTTTTATCGTTGGGTGAAGGCTTGGACGTTTTCCCGATACGCGCGCGAGGTGCCGCGGCTGGATATTCTGCCTTTGCCCGACGACATCAAAAAAGTTTTGAACGAAGTTTTAGGCGAAGGCGAAGTCAGCGCGCGCGTGGAGTTTAAAGACCACGCCCTTCCCGAATGGCGCAATGTATATGTGCAGGAATCGGTGTTTCCGGGGCTTTGGCGCGTTCGTGAGTTCAACCACGAAGGCACGGAAATCGCGCATTGGGTGGAAGCCTCTTCCCTCCCACAGGCGCTGATCGATCAGGCACAACACGCGGCGCGTGGCGACGTTCCCGATTTACCGATGCCCGAAGGCGTGATGAACGCGCCCTCTTTGTTGAACGAAATTCGGGCAGCCCTTGCCAACGTGACCGAGAACACCGCCTCGCGCGCGATCAACCTCACCCTTTTACCGCTCTCCCCTGCCGATTACGACGCGCTTTTGGCCGCGTTGCCGATGGGAGTGACGGCGATTGTCTCAAGAGGGTTCGGCAGTTGCCGCGTGACCTCCACCGGCGTTAAAAACGTCTGGCGCGTCCGGCATTTCAACCAAAAAGACGCGCTGATTTTAAACGCGATTGAAGTGGTCTTTTGCCCTCATGTGGTGCTTGCCGCCCAAGAAGACATTGACGACACGAAAGAACGCCTCGCCGATCTGATTTCATGGATGCGCGAGTGTGCCCAAAATCCTCTTTAACACTCATCACCCTTGAAGGAAACTTATGAATACATTTGAAGGCAGTTATTTAGGCGACAACGCTAAAATCGGACCCACCACCAAACTTGAATGCAAAGTCTGTTGGTACGTTTACGATCCCGAAACGGGCGATGAAGAAATGAACATAGCGCCCGGCATTCCTTTTTCGGAACTGCCGGACGATTGGGTCTGCCCTTTGTGCGGCGCCGCCAAAGATCAATTTTTAGTCGTGCGCGATTGATCAAAAAGAAGAGGCTTGCCGCTTTTAAAGCGCGAACTTTTAAAAACCATGGAACCGTCTTTGACCGCCGAAACGATAGTCACCACCCTGCCCGATCCTTCGGAGCGGATCACGCGTGCTTTTCAAACGATTGCCGAAACAAGAATGCGCGATCTTCCGTTTTTAAACAAAGCCTTGTCGGTGGAGGCGGTCGGATTTTTTGTGTGGAATCACATGTGGCTGGGCGTTTTGATTGCGCCTTGGACGATGAACTTAATCGCTACCCCCTATGATCCCCGCCATTGGACGCACCACAAAAAAGGCGGCACCACCCCCTTTTCGTTTCCCTTCGGAAACTACGATTTCACCTTGGCGCATGAGCCTTTGATGGGCGCAGGCTTATACGGGGCTTATCTCATGTGTTCTTTATTTTCGCCGGCGTCGCAGTTTGTCGATCACGAAGCCGCGCATCAAACCGCGCGCGAAGTTTTGAAAACTTTGTTCGTGGTTGATCCTGATCATGTGGATGAATTTGCGCCGTTAAATCCGCCCTCTTTAGACGAGCGTTTGAAAGAACCCTTATCCAAGCGTGATTTTCTGCGCGGACGTTTTTTAAAGAAGACCACGCCATGAGCCGCGCGTTTTCTTTAAAAATTTTCACTGCCCGCAACCGGGTTTCCGGCATTGAGCCACTCTTGCCGCACAGCGACATCAAGCCTCTTCTTCATAATCACGATGTCAAAGACGCGCAGCTTTTATTGCCTGCCGTGTTTAGTCTGTGCGCCTACGCGCAAGGGTCGGCGGCGTGGGCGGCGTTGACCACCGCTCAAGGTTTACCGCTTGATCCCAAAGAACACGCGGCGCGCGCGGCGATGGTCGCGCTTGAAAGCGTTCAGGAAACGATGCGCTCTTTGGTTTTTGCCTTGCCCGAATCGCAGCGAACCGCCGAAATGATGAACCGCTTTGCGCAGACGTGGCGCGAAAGCAATGCGTTTTTGACGATCCTGCAACAAGCCGTCCGCAAAAATCCGCCGGACTTGGAAGACATCGCCCAACAATCGGTGTTGGAACTCTGGGACAGCTTTTGTTTGAATTATGTTTTTGGTGTCTCTTCGCGCGCGTGGCTGGCTCAAGTCAAAGACCCCTGCTTTGCGGATTTGCCCGAAACGCCCGTCTTGCAATGGCTTCGTCAAATGCTTCAGGAAGCCCCTTTATTGGGCGATATTGCGCTTTGTCCGCTCCCGATGGAGTCCTTCGCACAAGGTAAATTGGCGTGGCGCGCTTTGGTGTCAAGCCCTTATGAGGTTGGTGCTCACCGCCGCGTGGAACATCATCCCGTGATGCAATGGCTGATGGATCGTTACGGCATCGGTTTGATCACGCGCTTCATGGCACGGCTTTTTGACACCGCGCAGACCTTGATTGCCTTATCGGAAAGTCAAGACTTATCGGATTGGATTTGCGTTTATCCTTTTGCCGGCAATTTTGCGGTCGCCACCGTAGAAACCGCGCGCGGCTTATTGTTACACCGTGCGCAAACGCAAAATAAGAAAATCGCCGCGTATAATATTTGCGCGCCGACCGATTGGAATCTTAATAAATACGGCGCGTTATCCACGCTTTTGAAAAAAAGCGCGATCAACAAAGATAAACTCTATCGTCACGCCACTTGGTTGGTTCAGGCATTAGACCCGTGCGTGCCGTTTACGCTGGAAATAGAAGAGGTCACACGCCGTGCATGAAATGTCGCTAGCGAAAAGTATGATGGAAATCGTGGAAGAGACCGCGAAAAAAAACAACGCCAAACATGTTCAGTCTGTGTTGATGGAGTTGGGCGTTTTGTCTCACGCCGACCCGGACGCCCTCAAATTTGCGTTTGAAGTTGTCTCGCACGATACCATTGCCCACGGCGCCAAATTTGAAATTGTTCGTCTGCCGGGCAAAGCCTGGTGTATTCCCTGCGGGCATACCGTCGATATTCCCCAATGGGGCGCGCCCTGCCCGGATTGCGGCAGCCGACAATTAGCCGTCACCCAAGGGGATGAAATGCGTATTGCGTCGATCAATATTGTGTGATGGAGGGAAAAATGAAAACCCACTTGTTTGCCGAACAAAAGGAAAACACCGTGTTGCGTGAACACACGCCGATTGCGCGAACGTTTGACCCTAATGCGCGAATTGTGCTGTGTCAAAAAGATAGTTTAGAACAATTAAAAGAAATGCCTTCGGAACTTTTTTCGTTGACGGTTTCCTCTCCGCCTTATAACCTTGGCAAAGCCTATGAAAAACGAGACAACCTTGCGAATTATTTGGACTGGCAAAAAACGATTATCAAAGAATTGTTTCGTGTCACCTCAGCGAACGGAAGTATTGTTTGGCAAGTCGGAAACTATGTTGAAGACGGGGAAGTTTTTCCGCTAGATGTCTATTTTTACCCTATTTTTAAAGAATTGGGATTGCGTTTACGAAACCGCATTATCTGGCATTTTGATCATGGGCTTCACGCAAGCAAACGATTCTCCGGTCGCTATGAAACACTGCTTTGGTTCACAAAAGGCGATAACTATATATTCAATCTTGATCCTGTTCGCGTTCCTTCCAAGTACCCCGGGAAACTTCACTATAAAGGAAAGAACGTGGGTAAACCCAGCGGCAATCCGCTTGAGAAAAACCCTTCGGACTATTGGTCAATCATTTGCCAAGAATGGGAAGACGGACGTATTGAAATTCCGAATGTTAAGTCCAATCATCCTGAAAAGACCGAACATCCTTGTCAATTTCCGATAGAGTTAATTGAACGTTGCGTCTTGGCTTTAACGAATAAAGACGATTGGGTGCTTGATCCGTTTGGAGGCACGGGAAGCAGTGTGATTGCCGCAATTAAGCATGAACGACGGGGGATGATGATAGATCGTGATGCTCGTTACCTTGAAATCGCCGAAGAAAGAATTACCGCGTTTCAGAACGGGGTATTGAAAATGCGTCCGCTTGGAAAACCCGTGCATCAACCTACGGGAAACGAGAAAGTCGCCCGCCCGCCTCATCAATGGATTGAATACAGACAAGGTAGTATCTTATATTGAACTGAATATATTAAAGGAGAAAATCATGTGTTCCACTTGCGGTTGCGGTTCATCCGGCGTCACGATTGATAACGTTCCGATGAACGAACATACTCATACCCACGAACATACCCACAACGGTCACACCCACAGCCACGCGCATCATCACGGGCATGATCATCATCACGATCATCCACACGATCACACCCATCCACACGACCACGATCACGATCATCCTCACGATCACACGCATCCGCACGATGATGCCGCGCGTACCGTTTTGGTGGAGCGTAATTTATTAGAAAAAAATAACGCGATCGCGCGGGAAAATCGCCAACACTTTCAAGATCACGCGATTTTTGCGTTGAATTTGGTGTCAAGCCCCGGTTCGGGAAAAACCACCTTGTTGGTTAAAACCATCGAAGCCATTCAATCTCAAGCGACGTGCGCGGTCATTGAAGGCGATCAACAAACGCAAAACGACGCGGCGCGCATCAGAAAAACCGGCGTGCCTGCCGTGCAGATCAACACCGGCAAGGGTTGCCATTTAGACGCGCAGATGGTGGCGCGCGCCCTAGGAAACCTTCCCGAAATGGATCGCGCCCTTCTTTTTATTGAGAACGTCGGCAATCTTGTCTGCCCTGCCGGTTTTGATTTAGGCGAGGCGCACAAAGTGGCGATTCTTTCGGTGACGGAAGGTAGCGATAAACCGCAAAAGTATCCCGATATGTTCCATGCGGCATCTTTGATGATCATCAACAAAATAGATTTGTTGCCCTATGTCGATTTTAACGTGGAGGAAGCCGTCACCCACGCCAAAAACGTCAACCCTTCCATTCAAGTCTTGCGCGTTTCGGCAACCACCGGCGAAGGCATGGATCAATGGCTTGACTGGATCACTGCGGGACAAAAAGAAGTGTGCGATCAACGAGACCAAGATTTACAACATTTGCGTGACGAGATTGCCGCGCTTAAAGCACAACTTGCCTCTCGTTCATGACCGATTCAACAGCACCCGCAAAGTCTGCCTTGTCGCCAACGTGGTATCGTTGGCGATTGCACGTCACGGGGGTGGTTCAAGGCGTGGGGTTTCGTCCGTTTGTTTTTCGTTTGGCGCAATCTCTATCGCTGACCGGACATGTCTATAACGCCACGACCGGCGTGGTCATTGAAATTCAAAGCCGTCACAATCTATTCAATACATTTATTGCCCGATTAAAAAACGAAGCCCCCGTGTTGGCGCGTGTGGATGATATTCAACACGAAAGCCTCGTTCCGATACTCCATGAGTCTACGTTTAAGGTCATTGCGTCTGATCCTACCGGACACCTTCAAACGATGATCGGCAGCGATCAGTCCATTTGCGAGGATTGTCTGCGTGAGCTTTTTACCCCGACGGATCGTCGTTACCTTTATCCTTTTATCAACTGCACCCATTGTGGCGCGCGTTACACTTTAACGGTTCGTCTGCCTTATGATCGCGCCACCACAAGCATGGCGTCGTTTGTGCAATGCCCGTCATGTGCCGCCGAATATACCAACATCGCCCACCGCCGATTTCACGCCGAACCCAACGCCTGCCCCGCGTGCGGTCCTTCATTAGTCTTCTGTGACGCACAACAAAATCCGTTGGAGGGTCATCCGGTTTCCCGCGCGGCTAAAGCCATTCAAAGCGGAAAAATTGTAGCCGTCAAAGGCTTGGGCGGGTTTCATTTGGTGTGCGACGCCAAAAACAAAGAGGCGGTCAATACGTTAAGACAACGAAAAGCGCGCGACGCCAAACCCTTTGCGGTCATGGCGTTGAATACGGCATCGGTGAAAAGGTGGTGCGAACCTCATCAAACCCAAATACAACATTTAACCGATAACGCGCGCCCTATCGTTTTATTGCCTAAAAAACCGACGTGTGACTCTTTATTGCACGGGGTCGCGGAAGGCATGCACACTTTGGGCGTGATGTTACCCTACACACCGCTACACTATTTATTGTTTTTTGAGGCATTGAACCGGCCTTTAGGCTTTGATTGGCTCACTCAGGAAAACGACTGCTTATGGGTGATGACGTCCGCCAATCCCAACGGCGAACCTTTGGTGACGGACAACGATGAAGCGTTTGAACGCTTGTCCTTAATCGCCGATTATTTTTTAATCCACGATAGAGCGATTGTCGCGCGGTGCGATGATAGCGTGATGGCCGTCAACGATACCCGCCCGCCCATGATTTTACGGCGCGCCCGCGGCTTTGCCCCTGCCTCCATCAAGTTAAACATCCCCGAAAACACCCCTTCGGTTTTAGCCTTGGGCGGACACTTAAAAAACACCATCTGTGTCACACGCGCCAACGAAGCCTTTTTGTCGCCGCACATCGGCAGTCTTGACAATAAAGCCACTCTCACCGCGTTTGAAGCCATGATCCAACGGTTTCTTGATTTTCTTCAAGTCTCCCCTGCCCTCATTGCGCACGACGCGCATCCTGATTTTTACAGCACGCACTATGCGGAACATTTAGCCGATATTTATCACGCGCCCACGCTTGCCGTTTGGCATCATCACGCGCACATGATGTCCACTGTCGCCGAACATCGTTTGTGTGAACCGGCGTTGGGATTGGCGTTTGACGGGGTGGGTTTGGGAGAGGATCACACCTTGTGGGGGGGCGAATGGCTATGGGTCAACGGCAACCCCAAAACCGCGTATACCCGCGCAGGGCATCTTGCTCCTTTGTTATTGGCGGGCGGCGACAAAGCGGCGATTGAAACATGGCGACCCTTACTTGCCGCCGTGGTTCAATCCGAATCTGACACGTTGGCGCCTTCTTTTTCTTCGGACGCGCTTGCCTGCCGTTTGGGTCATCACGCGGATAAGGTGATGAATCTATTGCGACGCGCCCGGGAACACCCTTCCCGCCACACGCCGCTTTCTTCCGGCTTGGGGCGTTACTTTGATGCCGCCGCCGCCGCGCTGGGCATACGGGCGACCAATCGCTTTGAGGGCGAAAGTGCGATGTTGTTAGAAAGTCTGGCGCATCGCTTCTTGGCAACTCACGAACGTTTGCCGTCAGACGCTTCTCTTGCCCGCATTCATCAAAACACGCTTGACTTAAAACCGCTGATCCTTTCCTTATTGTCGGTGACCGACCCTTCCTACGGCGCGGCGTTGTTTCACGGCACCTTGATACAATCGGTAGTTTTGTTGACCGAACAATTGGCGCGACAATATCATCTTTCAACCTTAGTGTTGGGCGGCG
This sequence comes from Burkholderiales bacterium, assembly GCA_031257235.1. Taxonomy (GTDB): domain Bacteria; phylum Pseudomonadota; class Gammaproteobacteria; order Burkholderiales; family Casimicrobiaceae; genus UBA931. The sequence continues at coordinate 11,521 of JAIRPA010000215.1, forward strand.
GTTGTTTTGTCAACGCGATATTATCGTCTCACCTCGAACACCAACTACAAAAGCGCGGATTCACCGTCTTTCGCCCGGAAAAAGCGCCCGCCAACGATGGCGGCTTATCCTTGGGGCAAGCCTATACTGCCGCGCTCCATGTCGCTTCTCGACTTCAATGAACCCTAAAACCCCTATTTTCTTTTTTAATTAAAGGACTTACTTATGTGTCTTGCCCTTCCCGTTAAAATTGACGAAATCCGAGGCGAATCCGCTTTGGTGGAGCTCTCCGGCGTCAAACGCGAAATATCTTTGGCGTTGGTCGATAACGTTCAAGTCGGCGATTATGTGATTGTTCACGTCGGCTACGCCTTATCCAAACTTGATCCGGCTGAAGCAAAAGCCACTTTGGACGCCATGACGCAATCCGGTTTAACGGCAAATCTCATGAACTCCGGTAACGCCCATGAAATACATTGATGAATTCAGAGACGGCGCCCTTGCCGCCGAAATTGCGAAAGCCATTGCCTCACACGCGCGCGATGATCGCCAATATCGTTTGATGGAATTTTGCGGTGGTCACACTCACGCCATTTCGCGTTACGGCTTGCGTGATCTTTTGCCTCCCCATGTGCAAATGATTCACGGGCCCGGGTGTCCTGTCTGCGTGTTGCCGATCGGGCGCATCGACAGCGCGATCGAGCTGGCGCAAAACCCGCGCGTCACCTTATTGACCTACGCGGACACCATGCGCGTTCCGGCGTCCCACGGGCTTTCACTCATTAAAGCAAAAGCGTCCGGTTCGGACATAAGAATGATCTACACCTGTGCCGACGCGCTTTTGTTTGCCAAAAATCATCCTGATCGTGAAGTGATCTTTTTTGCGATTGGGTTTGAAACCACCACCCCGCCGACGGCGGTCATCCTCAAAGAAGCCCAAGCGTTGGGCTTAACCAATTTTTCGGTGTTTTGTAATCATGTCTTAACCCCGCCCGCCATTGCTCACATATTAGACGCGCCGGAAAGTGCGGCAGCGCAAATTGACGGCTTTATTGGTCCCGCTCACGTGTCCACCATCATCGGCAGTCAGGCGTATGAATTTTTTGCGCAACACTATCATCGTCCCGTGGTGATTGCCGGTTTTGAGCCCTTGGATGTTTTGCAGGCCATACTCATGTTGATTCGCCAATTAAACGATCATCGCGCGGAAGTGGAAAACGAATTTACCCGCGCGGTCACGCGCGAAGGCAACACGAAAGCCAAAGCCTTGATGAATGAAGTGTTTACTCTGCGCGATACGTTTGAATGGCGCGGTTTAGGTTCAATGCCTCACAGTGCGTTAAAAATACGCGATGAGTTTTCTTTGTTTGATGCCGAAAAACGCTATCACTTGGTTTATCACAGCGTGGCGGATCACAAAGCGTGCGAGTGCGGTTCTATTCTTCGCGGGCTCAAAACGCCCTCACAATGTAAAGTCTTCGGCACGGCGTGTACGCCGGATAATCCCTTGGGCGCGTGCATGGTTTCATCGGAAGGCGCGTGTGCCGCACACTATACTTTTGGACGGTTCCGAGATAACCATCCGGCTTAATCTTTTTTTGACCTTACTTATGAAACGCAACTTAAATATTCGCCCGATGGATTTTAAAAACGGCATCATCAATTTAACGCACGGCAGTGGCGGTCGCGCTTCCGCGCAACTGATTGAAGCTTTGTTTGCCGCCGCCTTTGACAATGAGTATTTGCGACAAGGCAACGATCAAGCCGTGTTTCCCGTGTCCGCCGGTCGCATGGTGGTCTCCACAGACGCGCATGTGATCTCCCCTTTGTTTTTCCCCGGTGGAGATATTGGCAGTTTATCGGTACACGGCACGATCAACGATGTGGCGATGTCCGGCGCCACGCCTTTGTATTTGGCGGCATCCTTTATTCTCGAAGAAGGTTTTCCCTTAGCCGATTTAAAACGCATCGTTGATTCGATGGCACGCGCCGCACGTCAAGCCCATGTTGATATTGTGACGGGAGACACCAAGGTGGTCGAAAAAGGCAAAGGGGACGGTGTTTTCATCACCACCACCGGCATTGGCGTGCTTCCCGAAGGGGTGGATATTCGCGGAGACCGCGCCATGGTCGGCGATACCGTGATCGTCAGCGGCACGATCGGAGATCACGGGATGGCGATCATGGCATTGCGCGAATCGCTTGCTTTTGAAACCTCGCTGGTTTCGGATACTGCCGCGTTGCACACGCTGGTGGCGGCGATGCTCAAAGCCGTCCCCGATATTCATGTGTTGCGAGACCCGACGCGCGGCGGATTGGCGACCACGTTAAACGAAATCGCGCGGCAATCGAAAGTGGGCATGATGTTGAATGAAGCGGCGATTCCGGTGAGCCCTGAAGTCAATGCCGCTTGTGAATTATTGGGCTTAGACCCGCTTTATGCCGCCAATGAAGGCAAACTTGTTGCCCTCTGCGCCGAAAAAGATGCCGAGCGTTTGCTTTCCGCCATGCGCGCGCATCCCAACGGCGCGAACGCGGCGATCATCGGACGCGTGATTGAGGACGAACATCATTTTGTCCAGATGAAAACCGCGTTTGGCGGCACACGGATTGTCGATTGGCTGACCGGCGAGCAGTTGCCGAGGATATGTTAAAAGCGCGCCCAAAAGTACTACTTTTGGGCGAATAAAAAAGCCCCCTTTATAAAAGGGGGTGGCAGGCTTTAGCCTGACGGGGGTTTGCATCATTCGCCCTTCCTACAAAAAATCGTCGGGGTCTCCCCGCGATTTTTTGCAAATCATTACCGGCAAAAAGTACCACTTTTTGCCGCGCCGATTATAATATCCCCATCCCGCTGCTCCCCCGCAGCTCCCCCTTAAAGGATGATTCATGTTTGGTGTGGCTTCTCTTCTCAAACGGCTTTTTGCCTTTTTTCTGCGCGCGCGCATTCACGATAAAGACGCGCTTTTTGACGTAGGGCTTGATTTTTTTGAAGGTCAACAATACGATTTGGCGATCACCTGTTTTAATGACGTGCTTCGGATTGATCCCAATTACGCGAATGCTTATACTTTTCGCGGCTGTGCTTTTTTTGAAAAAGGCGATCTCGACAACGCACTTAAAAGTCTCAATCAAGCCGTGCAATTAAATCCCTCGCTCAAAGAAACCGTGCATCTTTATCTGGGCAACATCTATCTTAAAATCGGCGATACCGACCATGCGATTGAAAACTACAATCAAGCCATCAAGATCGACCCCAAATGCGACCGCGCGTATTTTATGCGCGCGACGGTTTATTACCGCAAAGCCGATCTTTTGTTTTCTGCCTCGCCAAGAAACGCCAAGAACGGCAAAAGCTATTTTGATAAGTCTATTAAAGACATCAACCAAGTGATTCAAATGAACCCCGATCATGCCGGCGCGTATTGCCAACGCGGGTTGACGTATCTTGCGTATGGGGATTTTGATCAGGCGATTCAAGATTACAACGAAGCTCTCCAAAAACTGAACCCCAAAGAGGTGGCACCCGAAATCTACATCAATCGCGGCATTGCGTATGCCAAAAAGTCAGACCCCAAACATGCGGTGGAAGATTTCAAAAAAGCCTGCAAGTTAAACCCAAAGTCCGCCTTGGCTTACTATAAACTTGCCGGCGCGTTTTCGGATATGCACGACGAAAGGCACGCCATTAAATACTACAGTCACGCGATTCGGATCAATCCGAATTACGCCCCCGCGTATTACAACCGCGGGATGGTGTACCGCAAGATGGGCGAGATCGACCACGCCATTCATGACATTGAACGCGCCAAAGCGATTGACCCTTCCCTGCCCTTATTTCGGGTGAGATAAGTTATTCGCCCAAAAGTAAAAACCTACACTCGCGTATTCGGCAAAAAGTATTACTTTTTGCCGGTTGGAATGACCAAAAAAGTACGGGCAAAGCCGGATACTTTTTTGTAGGAAAAGCGGAAAAAGCGGATTGCGGGTCGGAGCCCGCAATGACGCCGCGCATTGCGCGTCGCAAACCCCCGACTGCTTTGCAGTCACCCCCTTTTATAAAGGGGGCTGGATTCTGCGACTTCG
>JAIRPA010000001.1 GCA_031257235.1 Burkholderiales bacterium
AAAAAAAATTTATCGCCCTAAAATCCGAGCAATGATGCCTCTTTTCCTTTGAAGCTCGGCTTCTTCTTTGCCAAACTTCTGGATGAGCGAAGGTCCGTAATTGGCGTCCTCGCTCTTGATGTGCGTGATGAGCCACCGAACCAATGTGTCGTGCAATTCTTCGGCAACGTCTTCGCCGGCAAGAAACCGTTCTTTGTACCGCGCCACCCGACGGATGAACAAATCATGGATGCGTTTGTGCGCGCGCAGATACGGATAATCCGCCTCCTCCATCATCGCCTCTTCAAACGCAAAATGCGATTCGGTGTACTCGATCGTGTCCTCAAGGACTTCCGCCAACACTCGACGATCCCTTAAATGATCGTGGAGTTTGTTGACATAATCAAGAATCCTTTGATGCTGTTTGTCAATGACTTTTACGCCGACACTTAAACTGTCTGACCATTCCAGATGTGCCATATATTCTCCAAATCTCAATCGATTAACTCATTTTCATAGAATGCGCATTTGAAAATGAATTTCTCAACCGTACATGATCCCAATGAGCCTTGTTTTCGTGGGAAATTTCACAAAAACAGTTAAATTCATAACACCACCGACCTCACACAAAAGCACAAAACGCGCCAAAAAAGCGCGCGCCATGTAGCGTATCGGCTTTTCTACCGACTAAAACCAATCTGTCAATGTGGGCATTATACGCACAAATTGTGATAAATACATATTTGTAACAAAGGGTCAGTTCAAATGCACAGGCGACCCGTTACGGCAAATTAAAGATCAGGGGCAGGCGGCATTATGCACCATTGCGGCGGCAAAAAGTACTACTTTTTGCCGAACGGACTTACCGAGGGCGTCAAAATGGGTGCCTCCAGCACCAGCGGTAACAGCAACCTAAACGGCAACAACAAAAAGACCGCCGACGCCAATTTGACCGAAAGATCGCCCATGGCAAGCATCACCCATGACATTTCCGAGCCGGCGAACGCCACGCCAAAAAAAACGGCGGTATCCAAAATAGACGCCAAGATGGAGGCAAATAACGGCGCGCGCCACCAAACCATTTGGCGCAAACGATTAAAAACGACGATGTCAAACAATTGCGAGCAGATGAATGCCAAGCCCGACGCGCAAGCGATTCTCAAAGGGGCAACGAATGCCGATGCCACCACCGCAATGGCAAAACCGACCCATGCAACCCGTCTGGCGGCACGAGGACCCGCGCGGCGATTGGTCAAATCAGAGACCAAAAACGCAAAAGGATAGGAAAAAGCGCCCCAAGTCAGCCAATCATTGATCGGAAATTGAACGAGCCAATTGGACACAATGACAACGACAATCATTGCCGTCATCGGCAAAACCAGTTTTTTGATCGGAAAGTTATCGTCAACACGCGGCGCGTTATTCCATTGCAACATTGTCATTCCCGTGTGGAAAGTAAGAAAGGATGCGAATTTTATCACAGCGGCAAAACAACGCCAAAAAGGGGTGACTGCGAAGCAGTCGGGGGTCTGCGCATTTCGGGCGAGGCAAGCCTCGCCCCTACGCAAAAAAGTAACCGGCTTTGCCGGTACTTCTTTGCCGGTACTTTTTTGGAAATTTATTCCGCCCAAAAGTAGGTTTTTACTTTTGGGCGTCCCCTCCCTGATCCCTGACATATTGACAAAACGCCCAAAAAAGGGCTTAATTACGGGCTATTTTTCCGAAACACAAGAAAGAGCGATTTTTATTATGAAACGTACTTATCAGCCTTCTAAAATTCGTCGCGCGAGAACGCATGGCTTTCGTTCGCGCATGGAAACTGCCGGCGGTCGTAAAGTTTTGTCGGCGCGTCGTCGCAAAGGTCGCGCCACGTTGTGCGTTTGAGCCTTTGAGGGTCTTTATGATCCTCTCAATCGCGGTGCGCTCTTGAATTCCGTCTCATCTATGGATTGTGCGAGGGTATCGCGGCGCGGCGAGTCGCAATATCGTTTATCCGGCGCAGCGGCATTCACCCGAATTTTTGGCAACGGGCGTCGCTTTAAAGGCCGGTTTGTCCAAATCATCATCAATCCCGGCGAAAATCCCATCCCCCCCCACCTTCCGTCAACACGTTACGGAATTGTCGTGGGGCGCAAGGTTTTGCCGCGCGCGGTTGATCGCAATCGCTTCAAACGCAAAGTTCGTGTTCTGTTGCGCACTTGGCGAAACGCTTTATCAGGGTTTGAAATTCTCGTTTTAGCCGGAAAGATGGCACGTGACACCATCAACGCTGCCGTCGCCGAAGTCGAACAACTCTTAACGCTTGCCCTCCCCGCTCAAAAACCCGATGTTGCGCATCGCACGAAAACGCCATGATGAAAACACTCCTGATGATCCCGATTTACGTTTATCGTTTCGTCTTCAAACCCTTGATGGGTTTTGGCGCGGGTCATTGCCGTTTTTATCCGAGTTGCTCTGATTACGCGCAAGAGGCGATCAAAAAACACGGGGGGTTGCCCGGAGGGTGGCTGGCCATCCGTCGCTTGATGTGTTGTCACCCGTTTCACGAAGGCGGGTATGATCCCGTGCCGGACAACGGTACCACGCCTTTTCGTTGTCAACATCAAAAAATCCCCGGCGCCTCTTCTCATCATCACTATTCTTAATATCGGTTTTATATATGGATAATCAACGTTTGTTATTTTTTGCGGTTTTTGCGATTTCTCTTTATTTTTTGTGGACGGGCTGGCAGAACGAACAAGCGAAATTGCGCGCGCCTCAAGTCGCCGCGCAAGCCATAGAAAACCCCGCCCTCCCCCAAGACATTCAAAAAGCGCCGGGAGACAACGCATCGCCCAAAACCATCGAGCCCCAAATCAAAAACGTTCCCTCCTTGCCGCCCGTCACGGTGACCACCGATTTATACGAAGTGTCGATCAATCCGGTGGGCGGGGTCATTGAAAAAATGGCTTTGTTGAAGCAACCCAGTGCCGAAGATAAAACCAAACCCTATCTTGTCATGCAAAATCAGGAAGGCAGATATTTAGTCGCGCAATCGGGGTTTGCAAGTGAAGGCTTGCCGAATCACTACACCACGTATCAAATCACCTCCCAACAATTGGAGTTAAAAGAAGGCGAAGACCGGTTTGACTTACATTTGCAAGCCACTGCCGACAATAACGATGTTGTCGAACAGATTTTCACGTTTCATCGGAACAGTTATGTGATTGATGTCACGTATAAAGTCACCAACAAAACCGCCACGGAACAATCACCGGTGGCGTATTTTCAGTTCAAGCGGGACAAACAGGAAGTCAGCAAACGAAACGCGATGGCGCCCGCGGCGTATGTCGGCGCGGCTGTTTTTGATAAAAACGATAATTTTAAGAAGGTCGATTTTAAAGCGATGGATAAAATCGCGGCAGACCCCGTCAATAATCCCCTGCCCTATACCGCCAAAAACAACGACGGTTGGGTGGCGATGATTGAACATTATTTTGTGACCGCGTGGGCGTTACCCAAAGAAAACGAAACCGAGCGCACCTTTTTTACCAAAGCGGTGGGCGAAGATAAATACACGGCGGGAATGCAGATTCCTTTGGGGGTTATCGCGCCACAACAAACGGCGTCGTTGACGGTGCCGTTGTACGCCGGTCCGCAAGATCAAGATGTCTTGAGCCAATTGGCGCCGAGTTTAAATCTGGTGGTGGATTACGGTATTTTTACCGTGATTGCCAAACCGATGTTTTGGTTGGTGAATTTCTTTTATCGGCTGATCGGTAATTGGGGTTGGGCGATCATCGCGATGACCATTCTCATCCGCTTGGTGTTTTATCCCTTGAATGCGGCGGCCGCGCGCTCGATGGCAAAAATGAAAATCATCGCGCCAAAGATGAAGTTAATCCAAGAAGAATTTAAAGAAGACAAACAACAAATGCAGGTTCGGATGATGGAACTCTATAAAAAAGAGAAAATCAATCCCTTGGGCGGATGTTTGCCGATTTTAATTCAGATGCCGTTTTTCATCGCGCTTTATTGGGTGTTGCTCTCTGCGGCGGAATTGCGCTACGCGCCTTGGTTTTTATGGATACAAGACTTATCTCAACCCGACCCGTATTTTATTTTGCCCGCGCTTTACGCCGTCTCCGCCTTCCTGCAAATGAAGTTGTCGCCGACGCCGGTCACCGACCCCGCGCAGGCAAAGATGATGCAAATGTTGCCGGTGGTGTTTGCCGTCTTGTTTGTATTCTTCCCGTCCGGCTTGGTGTTGTATTGGTTTGTGAGCAACTTGTTCCAGATCGGTCAACAGTGGTACGTGAATCGTATGTTGGAGCGTGAGGCGGCGAAACGCAACGCCTCATAATCCAATGGCGCTTAGCAAACGCCTTTGTTAAGCGCATTGCCGGAGCTTTATTTTGACCACCCCTGCACCCGACACGATCGCCGCGATTGCCACCCCCGCGGGACGGGGCGGCGTGGGCATCGTGCGCATTTCGGGGGGTGATCTTTCTTCCTTCATCAAGGGCTTGTGCGGACGCGAAACCTTGCCGCCGCGTCGCGCCGTTTATCTCTCGTTTTTGGACGACCAACATCGCGCGATGGATGAAGGCATCGCGCTTTATTTTGCCGCGCCCCGCTCTTATACCGGCGAGAACATTTTGGAGCTTCACGGTCACGGCGGGGTTGCCGTCACGCGCGCATTGTTGGCGCGCGCCATTCAATTGGGTGCCCGCTTGGCGCGTCCGGGGGAATTAACTTATCGCGCGTTTTTAAACGGCAAGCTCGACTTGGCACAGGCGGAAGCCGTGGCGGATTTAATCGACGCCTCCACCACCACCGCGATGCGTGCCGCGGCGCGTAGCCTTTCCGGCGTCTTTTCCAAAGAGGTCAACGCCATTGCCGACAACATGATGACGGCGCGTGTTCATATTGAAGCGTTGTTGGATTTTCCCGAAGAAGAATTAGACGGGGTCATCGACGAATCCACCTTGCAACTCATCACCACCTTGCGCCAAAACTGCGACGCGCTTTATCGCCGCGCCCAAGCCGGCGCGCCCTTGCGTGAAGGCTTAACGGTTGTTTTGGTCGGCAAGACAAACGTCGGCAAATCCAGTTTATTGAATGCGTTGGCGCGCGAAGACGCGGCGATCGTCACGCCGGTGGCAGGAACCACGCGCGACACCATCGAACGACAAATTGCGATTGCCGGCATTCCATTGACCATTGTGGACACGGCGGGGATCCGCCACACCGAAGACGAAGTTGAAAAAATAGGGATTGACCGCACGTGGGCGGCGATACAACATGCAGATATTATATTTTTAATTCAAGACGCGCGCGATTCGGTCAACAAGGATTCGGCATCTTTGACGAATATCGACGATGAAGTCGCGGCGAAGTTACCTCATGACTTGCCGCGTTTGACGGTGTGGAACAAATACGATTTATTAGATGAAACCCAAAAAGCAAAAGTAAGACATCGTTCCCCACTTGCGCCCGACAACCCTGAAAGAGACGTTTGGATTTCCGCTAAAACTCATGAAGGCATCGACGATCTTGAACGCGCGGTCTTAGACAAAATCCACATCGCGCCGATGACCGAAGACACCTTTTTGGCGCGTGAACGCCATACGGAAGCGTTAAAAATCGCACTTGACGAATTAACACTTGCCGAAGCGGAAATCGCCCAAGCTCATCCCGCGTTGGAGTTAATCGCCGAACGATTGCGTTACGCGCACAATGCCTTGCAAACCATCACCGGCAAAGTTGTTGCCGACGATATTTTGGGCGAAATTTTCAGCCGATTCTGCATCGGCAAGTAAGGGCGATGTGGGCGAACATGATTCGCCCGCCCCTACGGAAAAAACGTCGAAAAAAAACTGCCGGCAGAGCCGGCAGTAAGATGATGAAAACAAACCTAAAACAAAAACGCAACGCTTACTCGAACGGTTTGGGTCGCGGCGTGTTGTTTTGAGAGGGCGGCAGAATCGGCAATATCAATTTAGGTTGATCGCCGGTCAAGGTCTTCAAAAACGCAACGATTTGTGCGGTTTCTTCAGCCGTGTAATTCTGACCGAGTTGCAAACGCCCCATCACCATAACGGCATCTTCAAGCGTTTTTGCGGCGCCGTCGTGGAAGTACGGATAGGTCAGCTCAACGTTACGCAAAGTCGGCACTTTGAAGTTAAAGCGATCCGCGTCTTCTTTGGTGACTTCTGCGCGACCCATCGCGGGATTTTGGGTTTTGTACGGCTCAATCACGCCCATTTTCTGGAACGAGCTTGCCCCAACCCCTTCCCCGTTATGGCAGGCAACGCAACCGCTGTCTTTAAACAAGGCATACCCTTTTTTCTCTTGAGCGGTAATGGCTTTTTTATCGCCTTTTAACCATTTATCAAAACGCGAATTCGGGGTTTTCAATGTTTTTTCAAATTCGGCGATAGCGTCCGTCACCAAAGCAATATCCAGCTTCTTATTGCCGTAGATTTTGGCAAATTCTTCACGGTATTGCGGAATGGAATTGAGTACGTCCACCGCGAGATCGTGAGAGGAAGCCATTTCTTTGGGATTGGCGATCGGTCCGCCGGCTTGTTCTTGAAGGTCTTTGGCGCGACCATCCCAGAATTGCACAAAGTTCAAACTGGAGTTCAAAACGGTCGGCGAGTTGATCGGACCTTGTTGCCAACGATCACCGATGGAGGTCGGCAGATTGTCCGAACCGCCCATGGAAAGATTGTGGCAGGAATTGCAGGAAATAAAGCCTGATTTAGATAAGCGCGGATCAAAAAACAATTTTTTTCCGAGCGCGACTTTGGCGGCATTGGTGACTTTGACCGGCGTAATCGGTTGAATGGGTTCGTCTTTTCCTTGCGCCATGACCATCGTTGCGGTCGTCAAACCGACAAGCACGCAAGCAACGCCTGATAATTTACGAAATGTTCGTAAATTTTTTGTGAGTACGAGTGAGTGAATCATAGTTGTTTCTTCCTTTGTAGTGAAAATTTCCGTTCTTAGTGTCCGTTTTTATTGTTGCGCATATCATCATACGTAACTACGACTACAAAAAATTTGCGGCAGGTCAATCATGTGGCTTAAGCCCGCGTCAAATCGGGGATCGGGAATCAGGAATCAGGGCGTCGTCATTCTGTGCGTAGCGAAGCGAAGGCAAGCGAAGTCGCAGAATCCAGCCCCCTTTTGTGGAACGCCCAAAAGTAAAAACCTACTTTTGGGCGGTGTGTGCTTCCAAAAAAACACCGGCAAAGCCGGATGTTTTTTTGTAGGAAAGGCGGAAAAACCGGATTGCGGGTCGAGACCGCTTGTGACGGTGTTTCTGATCCCTGACTTCTGATTCCTGAAACGCAAACCCCCGTCAGGCTAAAGCCTGCCACCCCCTTTTGTGGAACGCCCAAAAGTGAAAACCTACACTCGCGGATTCGGCAAAAAGTAGGGGTTCACTTTTTGCCGAATCCCCTACAAATATTGCCGGGCGCGTGAACTGTCACACAAACGTGACATTGCTCTTTTCATCGTTACCGTGCGCGCCACATCCCAAGAAAGACTGCCGGAATTTACGAAATAATCGGTGTTTTTGCCGTTCAAAACTGCGTACAATGACCCTAAAGTTTTACTCCGATTTCGGACGGGTTTATTTTAGGAAAAATCATCATGAGAAAACTTCTCCTTTCATTCGTGTTTACGGCCGCTTTGTCGGTTGTTGCCGCACCCTCTTTTGCCGCCGGACTTTATAAATGTATGGGCGTCAACAACGTGCCCGTCTATCAAAATGAGCCGTGTCCTGCCGGGAAAGAAATACGCAATTTGTCCAATGCGGACTTAATTTCCGTCATTCCGCCTTCGGCATTCACCAAAGAGGCACTCAAAGAAGCCTCCAAACCCAAGCCGGCAGAAAAGCCCGCGCCTGCTAAATCCGAAGAGCCGACAAGTTTGGCGCCGTCGTCACAGCCTTTTGCCACGATCGCAAACAAGCCGGCGCCCGCCGCCGCACCGGTTCGGCACGTTTCTTCCGGCAATGTGGCGCAAGAGCGTCAATCCATTGCGGCAGGCATGACCCGCGCCGATGTTCTTGCGCGTTTAGGTCCGCCCGCCATCACCGCCGGTGACGATTCCGACCCGCGCGCGCAAATGCGCTGGGTTTATCTGCCGACCGCCGGAGATTCCGACACCATCACCACGATTTACTTAAACGGCAACACGGTTGCCGGTGTTGAGCGTAAACAGAAAAACTAAATGCGCGTCTTAGTGCAGCGCGTCTCCCGCGCCGCGGTCAGCGTCGAAGGTCACGAGGTCGGCGCCATCGGCGCGGGGCTTTTGGTGTTGGTCGGCATCACTGCTTCCGATACCGAATCAGACCTCGATTATCTTTGCCGCAAGGTCATCAACTTACGTGTTTTTGATGACGAAAACGGCGTGATGAATTTGTCTCTATTAAATACAGGCGGGGATATTTTGGCGGTCAGTCAATTTACCCTTTACGCGGACACCCAAAAAGGCAACCGCCCCTCCTACATCAAAGCCGCCGCTCCCGAAATCGCCAAACCGCTTTTTGACGCCTTTGTCGCGCGCTTAAAAACCGCGCTTGGACGCGACATCCCCACCGGCGTTTTTGGGGCGGACATGAAAGTCTCGCTGATCAACGACGGACCCGTCACCCTCTGGCTAGACAGCGCGGCGTGATCGAGGTGGAACGCCACCGCCCATCGCCCCGCCCGTGAATCATGGGCTCGTTGGCAAGCAAACGCCCTCCCGGAATCCTTGCCGCCGTTCCCGAAAAAAAAATCGAAAAAATCGTCGGGGGTTTGCCCCCCTATTCCGAACGCCGATGGTGGCGCAAAAAAATCCCGATTGAGTATCATCTCAATCGGGATCAAAGCGTGAAATACAACAAATACAACACCATAAGGACTTGTTAAAAGTCGGATCGGATCATATCAAAACGAATATAAAACCGCAAGAGCCCCCAAAAAAAACGCCGGAACAAGCCGGCGTGAGAGGGATAAGCGGGAGGGATTATTGAGTAACTTGGGGTTGAGTAGAAAAGTCTAAGCGTTCGTGAAGCAATTCAGAGGTTTTAACCTTTTCAAGCAATTCTTTAGCAATCCCAAAATTTGGATTAAATGTTAAGGCTTGCTCTAAGTCTCTGATTGCCAAATCGAAGTCTTTCTTTTTGGCGTAGGCTAGCCCGCGATTAAAATAGTACGACGCATCGTCCGGCACTAACTTGATCGCTTTGTCGTATTCTGCAATGGCTTTATTGTAATCTTCCTTTTTTGCGTATTCATTCCCCAAATGAGCGTATGCCTCTGCATTGTCAGGGCTTGCGCTGATTGCTTGGATATAATCAGCTATCGCATGATCAGAATCCCCAAGCATGGCATACGAAAACCCGCGCAGATCAAATGTATCGGATTCCTTATCTCCCCGACTAATGGCATTTGTAAAATCTTCAACCGCACGAGAGTAGTTTTTTGATTGTGCGTAGGCAGCAGCCCTCATCCCAAATAAAGACGTTATTTTGCTTTGATCCTTCTCTATTTGTAGAGCTTTCCCGTAATCTTCTATTGCTTTATCAAAAGAACCTTGTTCTTCAAAAAGAACACCTCTGACAATATAGGCTTGAGCCAGTTCAGGATTTGTGTTTACCTCTTTTGTATAACACTCAATAGCTTTATTATTTTCGCTCTTATCAACAAGCGATCGGCAGGTCTCCAAAGACCCTATCGAGTCTTTGGAGATGGCGCAAGCAGTAAGAAAAGAAACAATGATTACTAAAAATAATAAAGGATTAGGACATTTCATAAAATTGTGATTTTATTTTATTTTATTTGTGTTAGCACTTCTTTTTTTATAGTCGCATAGTCGGCGTTTTTGGACCTTAATTGTTCAAGCACCCATTGTGCATCTTTATCGTTAGGATCAATCTCTACGGATTTCGCACAGTCCGGCAAGGCGTCTTCATATTTATCCATCAACACATACGTAGCGCATCTTTCAAAATAAAATTGCGCCACATCTTTTGAGTCAAGTTTTATTGCTTGCGTAATATCATCAATTGCTCTTTCGTAGTTTTTTAACCTCAAATATGAAGCCGACCTTAAAGAAAAATATTCCGCATCGCTTGGATTGATTTTAAGAGACTCTGTAAAGTCAGCAACAGCCTCACTGTATGAAGAATTATTATAGTAAGCCATACCACGAAGCCCATACAAAGAGGCTAGCTTGTCACGATTTTTCTCAAGTTTAATAGCGCGAGAAAAATTTTCAGCCGCTTTACTATACTCTTCTTTTCTCAAATAAACACCGCCGATACTTACATAAACACGAGCGTTATCTTGATCAGTCTTAGCTAACTCGTTAAAACATAATAAAGCGCCGTCAAGATCGCCGCTATCTCTTATTGCTCCACAGCGTTTTCCTTCTGAATGGTTTGCATTGCCTCCAAAAGAACATGCGGAAAGCGCTAACATTATCAAAAAAACAAATATTTTCTTCATGACTTATCAACCTATAGAGTTTAATATTCCCCAACCTTTTTTAACTCTTCCGCTGTTCTATTTTTTATTTGAACTCCCCGTCTATAAAATTCCATTTGTTCTACGGTTCTTTTAAAGATTTCGTCAGGGTACACAACAACTGATCTGTTCACTCCGAATCTTATAAAATTGTCTTTTCCAAATCCGGCAGCCCCCGTAATTCTTACCCTACCTCCTTTGCATGGCGAGGCATAAAAGCGTACCGAAGCAAAGTCTGATCCAAACCCGCCTAATAAAATCTTTGCTTTTGCCTCTTCTTTGCTTATCTTAAATTTAACGCTTTTTGTCCCACTATTTAGGGAGGCATGACCATCCTGATCGACTTGGAGATAAAATTCGGAAGGTCCTACATCTAACGATATTTCTCTTGTTAAACCCTTATCTTTAGAATAAGAATAGTGAAGAAGACTTGTAAAATCTGCTTCAATTTGAGTGGCTTCTAATTCAAACATTTGTGCCATGAATATTCTCCTTATACGCTGTAAGTTTTATCGTTTTTCGTTAAGCTCCAAGCCCCTTGCGTAACGCCGGATTGTCCGCCACCGACAGCTTGTTTGGAATATTTCCACTGTATTGAAGCATACTTAAGCTGAATTTCTTCAAAGGGCAAACCTGCTGATGGTACGCGAGTGAGAATGTCAGAGATAATAACGTGCTTCATCTTGATCTCAAGGTATTTCACGCGGTTGCCTTCACCGTCCGCGCGGAAAAATTCTACGGTGACTTCGTCAAACGTTGTGCCACCCGATAAGTGTTGATACA
>JAIRPA010000029.1 GCA_031257235.1 Burkholderiales bacterium
GTTTCGTAGATGGCGAAAGATTGTTGCGGGGCAAGCGCATCCGGGCTTGCCGTATGGATGAAATCATTCATAATTTTTTTGATATTTAGATTAACCGAAACAAGATTGAATGGTATCAGGGGTTCAGGGTTCAGGGTTCAGGGTTCAGGGTTCAGGGTTCAGGGTTCAGGGATCAGAGGTCAGGAATCAGGAGTCGTTCGGCAAAAATTAACCCCCAACTTTTTTCCGGTCATGATTTGCAAAAAAGTACGGGCAAAGCCCCATACTTTTTTGTAAAAGCGGCGATAAAACCGGACGGCAACAGATATTTCAAACCCACAAACGAAAAAAAGCCCTGAGGAATCAGGGCTTTTTAAAGAGTGACTACTTTTATTGCTATACGTTATCCGTAAGATTACTTGCATTCGCTGGGAGCAAATTTCACAGGCATAGTGCCCTTGCCGGCAGCCATGTTACGGTTCGTTGCGTTGTCATTTCCCAAACTTGTGCATGCCCAGTCCATCGCGCCGTCTGTGCCTTTACCTAAGGCAGTACCGAGAGCCTCGGCTGCAGTACCACCGGCACCCCCTCTGATATAGGGAGAAAGTAACAACGTTTTACCGGAAACTGCAGCACCGGTTGCGGCTGTGTAGGTAATCGTGATAATCCCTTGAGTCGCGCCGGCAGCTTCAGTGACTATAATGCTTGTAACGTATTTGCTATTACGACCCGTGCTACCATTCTGGGCATTCCACTCGGCCGCCGCAGTGGCTAAATCAGTGTCAGACGCGGCATTTTGATAAACCATGGATTTTGCTTCCGATGCCAACGAAAGACCTTCCGTAACACGCGTACGCACCGTGTAATCTTGATAAGCCGGCAATGCGATTGCCGCCAAAATACCGATGATCGCCACGACGATCATCAACTCAATTAAGGTAAAACCTTTTTGTAAACGTTTCATAATTTTTTCCTTCAGCTAAAAAGCTCTATTGTTAGTTAAACTCATCCATCCGCACCCTCAATTCAGGTGACGGTTTGGAAAAAGCAGTAATTGTGCCAGATTGCCCGCTTCATGAATAAAATTTGTAAGCCATTGATTTTATTGCCGTTTTTTGGCGGATTGCGACCCAATTCTTCGGGCGGGCTTGTTACAATGACTTAAAACCGTCACTTTTTTGTAAACTGTGATGACATTTTTTGTGGGGGACGCCGCCCTCGGCGTCCCGAAAAGCGCAAACCCCCGTCAGGCTTCGCCTGCCACTCCCCTTTTATAAAGGGGGCTTTTTTATTCGCCCAAAAGTAAACCCCTACACTCGTGGGTTCGGCAAAAAGTATTACTTTTTGCCGGAACAAATTTCCAAAAAAGTACGGGCAAAGCCCGATACTTTTTTGTAGAAAAGGCGGTAAAAACGGATTGCGGATCAAGTCCGCAATGACGACGCGCATTGCGCGTCCGCCGCCTTTGGGGCGGCGTTTTTCGGGCGAGGCAAGCCTCGCCCCTACGCAAAAAATCGTCGGGGTCCCCCCGCGATTTTTTGGTAAAACCCACTGGCAAAAAGTAGGTTTTTACTTTTTGCCGAACCCCTGAACCTCTGATTCCTGAATCCCTGATTCGTGTAGAATGAGCGCTGCCTTTTTCTCAAATCACCAACACATCATGTATTCATACGCCACGACTTTATCCCTGTCTGATCCTGATTTATGGGCTGCCATTGCCGCCGAAAACCGTCGGCAGGAAGATCACATCGAGCTCATCGCCTCTGAAAATTACACCAGCCCCGCCGTCATGGCGGCGCAAGGTTCGCAACTCACCAACAAATACGCGGAAGGCTATCCGGGCAAACGCTATTACGGCGGATGTGAATATGTTGATGTGGTAGAACAACTCGCCATCGACCGCGCCAAAAAACTCTTCAACGCCCAAGCCGCCAACGTGCAACCGCATTCGGGCGCGCAGGCCAATCAAGCCGTCTTTTTGGCGACCTTAAATCCGGGCGACACCATTTTGGGGATGAGCCTGCCGCACGGCGGGCATTTAACGCACGGCTCTCCGGTGAATATTTCCGGCAAATGGTTCAATGTCATTGCCTACGGTCTTAATGAAGAAGAACGGATTGACTACGCCCAAATGGAGCGTTTGGCGTTGGAGCATAAGCCCAAACTCATCATTGCGGGCGCGTCGGCCTACTCTCGCGTGATTGATTGGAAACGTTTTCGCGCGGTGGCCGACGAAATCGGCGCGATTTTTATGGTGGACATGGCGCATTATGCGGGGCTGGTGGCGGCGCATCTTTACCCCAACCCTGTCCCCTACGCGGATTACGTCTCCACGACCACGCATAAAACCTTGCGCGGTCCGCGCGGCGGTTTGGTGTTGACCCGCGCCGAGAATGAAAAGGCAATCAATTCGGCGGTGTTCCCCGGTTTGCAGGGTGGCCCTTTAATGCACGTGATTGCCGCCAAAGCGGCGGCGTTGGGGGAAGCCCTTCACAAAGATTTCGTTGCCTATCAAACACGCGTTTTGGAAAACGCGCGCGTGTTGGCAAAAGTATTGGCCGAGCGCGGGTTGCGCATTGTGTCGGGCGGCACGGATTCACACGTCTTTTTGGTGGACTTACGCGCGAAAAAAATCACCGGCAAAGATGCGGAAGCCGCGCTGGGCAGCGTGTCGATCACCGTCAATAAAAATTCCATCCCGAACGATCCCGAAAAACCCTTTGTGACTTCCGGCATTCGTATCGGCAGTCCCGCGATGACCACGCGAGGCTTCAATGTCTTTGAAACGGAACAGCTGGCGCATTTGATTGCTGACCGTTTGGACGCGCCCACCGATGATAAAGTTCGGGCGCGGGTCAAGGAAGCGGTTGCCGCGTTGACGGCGAAGTTTCCTGTTTATCGGGAGTAACTCATCATGAAATGCCCCTTTTGTCACACAGGCGATACGCAGGTTGTCGATTCCAGATTAACCGAAGCCGGCGATTCTGTGCGACGACGGCGGCGTTGTGTCGGTTGCAATAAACGCTTCACGACTTACGAAATCATCGAGCTTCGTTTACCGCAAGTCATTAAATCCGACAACACGCGCACGGAATTTTCCGAAACAAAACTGCGCACCGGTTTTTTGCGCGCCCTGCATAAGCGACCGGTCGAAACCCAAGCCGTCGATCAGGCGGTTGCCCGCATCAAAGAACAAATCCTGGCTTTAGGCGAGCGTGAGATTCCCTCACGAATGATCGGTGAAATGGTGATGGCGGAACTCATTAAACTTGATCAGGTTGCTTATATCCGGTTTGCGTCGGTGTATCGTTCGTTCAACGATGTGTCGGACTTTCACAACGTGATTCAAACCATGAAAGCCAACGACACCCGACAATGATAGACGCGCGGGATGTTGATTGGACGCGCCACGCCTTGGCACTTGCCCAAAAAGGCGCGTATTCCGTCACGCCGAATCCTAAAGTCGGCGCGGTGATTGTCAAAAACGATCACGCGATAGGTCAAGGTTGGCATCAAAAAGCCGGCGAACCGCACGCCGAAATCCACGCCTTAAACGACGCCATCGCCCAAGGTCATGAGGTTCGCGGCGCCACGATGTATGTCTCGTTAGAGCCGTGCAATCATTTTGGACGCACGCCGCCCTGCACCCAAGCCATCATCGATTCGGGCATTTCGCGCGTGGTCGCCGCCATGCGTGACCCTCACCCTAAAGCCGCGCACGGAGGCGAAGTCTTAAGCGCGTCCGGCATTGCCTTTGATCTTTGCGATGATCTTGCCGACGAAGCGCGCGCATTAAATTTAGGTTTTATTTCAAGAGTGACCAAAAACCGTCCTTTTGTGCGCGTCAAAGCGGCGGTCAGTCTGGATGGTCGCCTTGCCGCCGCCAACGGAAAAAGCCAATGGATCACCGGAGCCGCCGCGCGACGGGACGGACATCATTTCCGCGCCATGGCGTGCGCTTTATTAACGGGCATCGGAACCGTCTTGGCGGACGATCCCTCGCTTTTAGTCCGCGACGTGGACACGACACGCCAACCTTTGCGCATCGTCTTGGACACGCACGGCAGAATGCCTCGTCACGCCAAAGTCGTCACCGACGGCGGCAAAACTTTAATTATCACTGCCGCCCCCAATTATCCGATTCCCGCCCATGAAAATATAGAAGTCTTCACACAAAACCCTCCCCCTCATCACCACACGATTGACTTACACGCTTTGATGCGTGAGTTGGCAGAACGGGAAATCAATGAACTTCATGTGGAGGCCGGAAGCCGCATTAACGGCGCGTTATTGGAAGCCGACCTCATTGATGAATTGCTGATCTACACCGCGCCCTCGGTGTTGGGTCAGGAAGGCTTGCCGCTTTTTGCATTAAGCCGCGAGGGTTTAGAAACAACTCAAAGCCGCTTGGACGCTTTTCATCGCTTTCATGCGGTCGCAACTTATCCCCTCGCCCCCGATATTTGTGTTCGTTGGCAACGAAAGGAATAAATACTTATGTTTACAGGCATCATCACGGCCACCGGAACTCTTTGTGCATTAACGCCCAAAGCCGGAGGCGTCACGATTGAAATCACCTCATCTTCTTTTGACTTTGACAACGTTCAAATCGGAGACAGCATTGCCGTCAACGGATGTTGTTTGACGGTGACGGCGCACAACACATCGTGCCACCCTCCCTTATTGTCGTTTGATCTCTCGCCCGAAACGCTCGCCAAAACATCGGGGTTTGTGAAGAACGGCAACGTCAATCTTGAGAAAGCCATGCGTCTTTCGGATCGTTTGGATGGCCATTTGGTCAGCGGCCATGTGGACGGCGTCGGAAAAATTATAAAGCTTGCCCCGGTGGCGTCGAACGATCCCGCCCAAGAACACAATTATCTCTTGGTGATTGAAGTTCCCAAGCCGCTTTTGCCGTTAATCGCCACCAAGGGGTCTTTGACCGTACACGGCGTGAGTTTGACGACCAACACGATTGATCAAAACCACGTGTCGATCAATTTGATCCCGCATACCTTTTCACACACGGTGTTTTCTTCGATGAAGGTTGGGGATCACGTGAATTTGGAGATTGATCTTATCGCGCGCTATGTGGCGCGATTGATGTCGTTTGACCTTAAATAGTGTTTTTTGCAAAACCGACACGGGAGGACCCCCAAAAAAATTTTGCTTCGCGTCGTGCGTTCCGCCCAAATCGGAGGATTTTGGTCTCCTCTAACTTTGCGTAGCAATGTGCGTTCCGCCCAAATCGCTTCGATTTTCAATCCGTGACAAAAAAATTTGTAGCGCATGTTAGTTACTTTCAAAATAATGTATAGTTTGACCCATGTTACTTTGAAGTTTTTCGATGATCGCTTGAGATTCCCCCACATTTCGCTCAAGCGATTATTTTTTGTCGGCGGAAATGATATTTACATGAATTGGTGGCGGGACGCCGGCATCAAGCGCCCCGAATCGAATGCAAACCGCCCAACCCGAACCGCCCAAAAGTAGGGGTTCACTTTTGGGCATAGGGTGTAGGGGTTTACTTCTGGGCGAACGTTCTTACAACAACATCCCGCGCAACATATAAAAAAGCATCGCGGCAAGAATGGCGGACGCGGGAACGGTAATCACCCAGGCGGCGGCGATTCTAATCACCAAAGAGCGTTTGACCAGCTCGGTTTTATAGACGCTTTTGAGAGTTTTACGATCCACCTTGGTCAAAGGAACGGATTCTTCTTCCTTTTTTTGGCGCAATTTTAATTCGCGCAGGATTTCGCCCCGCTCTTTGAACGTGGCGTTTTCAAAGCGATCGACAAAGGCGTCTAATTCGGCGCGCGTGGTTTCAGGATATTGTCGGCAAATCTCTTCGAGCATCCGCGCGTAATTGGTCTTTAAATATTCGCGCAAAAAGCCGACCCCAAACACGCCCCCGACGGCAATATGCGTGGAGCTGACCGGCAAACCCAACTGGCTGGCGATGATCACCGTGATGGCGGCCGCCATGGCGACGGCGAACGCGCGCATGGGGTCTAATTCCGTAATCTCGGTGCCGACCGTGCGAATCAGACGGGGACCAAACAACGCCAAGCCGAATGCAATCCCGATGCCGCCCATCACCAAAACCCACAAAGGAACGTTCGCGCTTTTGGCAATTTCCGTGGTTTGATGCACGGTGTCGATAATCGCGGCCAGCGGTCCCACCGCGTTGGCGACATCGTTAGACCCGTGCGCGAAACTCAATAACCCCGCCGCAAAAATTAAGGGCACGGTAAAAAGCCGGTTCACGCCGTGACGGGAGTTTTCAATCGCGAGGTTGCGGTCGGGATGATAGCGAAACCTTGTCAGCACAAAAACCAACGCCGCCACCCCCGCGCCCACGCCCAACGCAGTCGGCAAACCGGTTTTATAAATATTCAAGCCTTTGAGTAAAAGGTAGGTGGTAAACACAAAACTCATCGTCGCGACAATCCAGGGAATAAAACGCCGCGCGGCGCCGGCTTTATCTTGTCGATAAGTAATTAAATGTTTTAATAAATACAAAAAACCGGCCGCGATGATGCCACCCATCACCGGTGAGACCACCCAACTCAAAACGATGTTTCCCAGCATTTCCCAATGCACGGCTTTAACGCCGGCGGCGGCCAGCCCCGCGCCCAACACCGCGCCCACGATCGAATGCGTGGTGGAGACCGGCGCGCCCCCGGAGGTGGCAATATTCAGCCAGAGCGCCGCGGCAAAAAGCGCGGCGAGCATGAGCCAGACAAACGTTTGCGCGTCGGCAATTTTTTTGGGATCGATGATGCCGCCGCGAATCGTGCCGACGACTTCAGACCCCGCAATCAACGCGCCGGCAACTTCGCACACGGCGGCAATCAGTAACGCCATCCATAACGGTAAGGCTTTTGCGCCGACGGCAGGCCCG
>JAIRPA010000035.1 GCA_031257235.1 Burkholderiales bacterium
CATCGGGTCGAAGTTTTCGATAGAACACACAATGATGCAGTTATCGTGTTTATCGCGCACGACCTCCATCTCAAACTCTTTCCAACCCAAAAGCGATTCTTCAATCAAAAGCTCGTGAATGGGGGAGAGTTCTAACCCGCGCGTGCAAATCGCGCGAAACTCTTCGGGATTATAAGCAATGCCCCCGCCCGTGCCGCCTAAGGTAAACGAAGGACGAATCACGACAGGATAGCCTGAATTGCCGTTCATCTCGGCAATTTGTTTTTGCACGGCTTTGGCTTCATCCCACGAATGCGCCACGCCGGAACGCGCCGATTGCAAGCCGATTTTGTCCATCGCTTCTTTGAAGTGTTGGCGATCCTCCGCTTTGTCGATGGCTTCCGGCGATGCGCCGATTAACTCGCAATGATATTTTTGGAGTAAGCCCTGCCGATGCAAATCCAACGCGGCATTAAGCGCGGTCTGCCCGCCCATCGTCGGCAATATGGCGTCGGGACGCTCTTCGGCCAAGATGCGCTCCAAGACCTCGGTGGTGATGGGCTCAATATAAGTTTTGTGCGCCATTTCCGGGTCGGTCATGATGGTGGCAGGATTACTGTTCAACAAAATGACGCGATACCCTTCATCACGCAGAGCTTTGACCGCCTGCACGCCGGAATAGTCAAATTCGCAGGCTTGACCAATCACAATAGGGCCTGCGCCGATAATCAAAATACTTTTAATGTCTGTACGTTTGGGCATGAATAAACTCTATCTTTAATTCAAATACTACGCGCGCGCGTCCATCAAGGAAACAAAACGCTCAAACAAAGGAATGATGTCGTGCGGTCCGGGGGAGGCTTCGGGGTGTCCCTGAAAACAAAACGCCGGCGCATCGGTGCATTCAAAGCCTTGCAATGAACCGTCAAAAAGAGAGACGTGGGTCACACGCGTGTGGGGGGGCAGGGTATCGGCATCAACGGCAAAGCCGTGATTTTGCGAGGTGATCCACACGCGTTTTGAGGCTAAATCCAACACGGGATGATTCGCGCCGTGATGACCAAATTTCATCTTGAACGTTTTGGCACCCACCGCGAGCCCCAAAATTTGATGTCCCAGACAAATGCCGAACATCGGCACGCGACGGGCAAGCCATGTTTTTGCGGAAGCAATCGCGTAGTCGCAGGGTTCGGGGTCGCCCGGGCCGTTCGACAAAAAGATGCCGTCAGGTTTTAGTGCGGCGACTTCGTCCACCGGGGTTTGTGCGGGGACGACGGTGACGCGACAACCGTGCGCCGCCAAAAGCCGCAAAATATTTCTTTTGACGCCGAAATCATAGGCAACGACATGATGACGATAAGATGCCAAGCGACCAAAGCCGGAGGTAATATTCCACGTGGTTTCTTCCCAGAGGTAGGGTTTTGGGGTGGAAACTTCCCGCGCCAAGTCCATGCCGGCCAAGCCCGGAAAGCGGCTTAATTGCTCGCGCGCTTGGGAAAGCCGTGTTTCACGGTCTTGGTTTGCCGTTGCCGCCGGGGCGGTGACAATGGCGCCGGCTTGCGCGCCGGAGGTTCGCAATTTTTGCGTCAACGCCCGCGTGTCAATGCCGGCAATCGCCACCACGCGATGACGTTTTAGGTAGCCGGACAAGGTTTCTTCTTGGCGGAAATTGGAGGACAACACCGGTAAATCCCGAATAATCAAGCCGCTTGCGTAAGGCATAGGGGCTTCGGCGTCTTGGGCATTCACCCCGACGTTGCCGATGTGCGGATAGGTCAGCGTGACCAATTGCCGCGCGTAGCTCGGATCCGTCAAAATTTCCTGATAACCGGTCATGGCGGTGTTGAACACAACTTCGCCGACGGTCTCCCCGTCGGCGCCGATAGAAAACCCCTGAAATACGGAACCGTCCGCCAAGACAAGCCAAGCGACCGGAAAAGCGGGACACAATTGAACTGACGATGCCAATGCAACCATCGGAAATCTTTCTTTATTGATGAAGAACATGCGCTTTTAAGGGCGCGGAATAAAGCGCATTATGCCCGATGCTTTCCCAACGTTAAGGAGGTAAAAAAGGCAATCGGGGCGCCATTAAAAAAACGCATAATTCTAACATGAGAGGCATTACGGGGATCAGGGATCAGGAAACAGGAATCAGGAATCGTTCGGCAAAGCCTGCCCGATGGGCGTTATTGACTTTTGTGCAAGTTTAGATAATAATAAAAGCACATCTATCAAAAGTGGCAATCCAATGTTACCTGTAGAGCTTCAATCAACCTTAAACCGGAACGGCGGTATGGTATTTGCCGCTCAAGCAAACAAAGCGGGTATTTCAAATGAGCGGCTACGGTTGTTGGTCAAGGCAGGGGAGTTGGAGCGCGTGGCTTTTGGTGTCTATGCTTTGCCGGATCGGTTTGTTGATGAGATGTTTGCTGCCCAAACACGATGCGCCAAAATTATTTATTCTCACGAAACAGCGCTTTTTCTGCACGATCTTACAGACAGAGACCCGCTTGACTATACGGTAACGGTGCCGACAGGTTATAACGCATCAAGGCTACGCGAGCGCGGGTTCACCGTGTTTACGATTAAGCGGGAACTGCATCTTCTTGGCGTTACAAAACTCACCACTCTGTTTGGTCATAGGGTTGTTGCTTATGATTTGGAGCGTACCCTTTGTGATTGTTTGCGCAACCGCAACAAAATGGATATTGCCGTCGTCACAGATGCCGTTAAACGTTATGTTCGCCGAAGCGATAAAAACTTAAACGTACTGATGAGAATGGCGGAAACTTTCTGCGTTGCAAAATTACTAAGAAATTACATGGAAGTTCTTCTATGAATACATCAACGAGGTTAAAGGCGCTTCTTCGTAATCGTTCCGACAAAGCAAACACAAAAGCTGAAATACTTCTGAGAACTTATCTGTTTGAGAGGTTCTTGGAGCGTGTTTCCGTATCTAACTATAAACAACACTTCATTTTAAAGGGAGGAATGCTGATTTCGGCAATGGTTGGAATTAACGCGCGCACCACCATGGATATGGACGCCACCCTTTTGGGGAAAACGCTGACTTCACAAGAAATCCAAACCATTATGTCCACAATTATTCGCGCTCCGATAAACGACAACATTGCCTTTGTGATTCACGGTATTGAAGAAATTCGTGAAGAGGCAGATTATCCCGGCTATCGTGTTTCTGTTGCGGCATCCTATGGTAAAACGCGTCAGGCGCTCAAGATAGACATCACAACAGGCGATCCGGTAACGCCATCGGCGATTGAATACAAATACAAGTTAATGTTTGAAGATAGATACATTAACATCATGGCGTATAACACCGAAACCGTTCTTGCGGAAAAATTTGAGACCATCATCACTCGCGGTATTGCTAATACCCGCATGAGAGATTTTTACGACATTTACATCTTAACGACAACGCAAATATTTGACATAAATTCATTTAAAGCAGCGCTTTATAAAACGGTTGATCGTCGCGGCACGGTTAAATCATTGGCGGATATGTTTGAAACAATACAAGAGATAACCCAAAGCTCTATCATGCTTAACCTATGGCAAAGGTACCGGTTAAAATATAACTACGCTACCACAATGACTTGGGAGATGATTACTGATTCAGTGAACCAATTAGCTCAAAAAGTTGCTCCGTTAAACGGAAACAATCCTGATGACGGAGATAATAAAAAATAAGTCCCTGCGTTTCAGGAATCAGAGGTCAGGGATCAGGGATCGTTCGGCAAAAAGTGAAAACCTACACTCGCGTGTTCGCCAAAAAGTACTACTTTTTGGCGGTTGAACCAAAAAAGGACAGGCAGAGCCTGATCCTTTTTTGCGGGAAAGGCGATAAAACCGGATTGCGGGTCGAGACCGCTTGTGACGCAGCCTAAAGGCTGAGTGTGGATTCTGCGACTTCGCGCAGAATGACGGACGGGACGCCGAGGGCGGCGTCCCCTTGCGCCTGATCACTAGTTTCTGAAACGCAGAATCCACTCCGCCTTTCCTACAAAAAATCGTCGGGGTCTCCCCGCGATTTTTTGGAAATTCAGGCCGGCAAAAAGTAGGGGTTCACTTTTTGCCGAATAAAAAAGCCCCCTTTATGAAAGGGGGTGGCAGGCGAAGCCTGACGGGGGTTTGCGTTTTTCGGGACGGACAAGTCCGTCCCCTACGCAAAAAAGTAACCGGCTTTGCCGGTACTTTTTGGGAAATTATTACCGGCAAAAAATGGAACATTTTTTGCCGCCGCCCCATTTATAATCCGATGCACGAACGATGACCCAACAAAACCAACACCCACATGTCGCCTGACCCTCACCTGCCAAGTCGCCCCAAAAACACCTTGGAACCTCATCCGCGGAGGTCTCATCCGCGCCGACGCCACGAGTTGACGAGCCAAGAGCGTCAACAGCGCATCAACGCGTGCCCCAAGTGGCAATACCCGGAGGCGTTGCCGGTCTCCGACCGTGCCGATGAAATCGCGGCGACCATTCGAGCGCATCAGGTGGTGATCGTGTGCGGCGAAACCGGTTCCGGAAAAACGACCCAATTGCCTAAGATTTGTTTGGCGGCAGGGCGGGGGATCGAGGGCTTAATCGGACACACCCAGCCGCGCCGAATGGCGGCGCGCGCGGTGGCCACGCGGATTGCCAAAGAACTCAATACCTCCTTGGGGGATGCCGTGGGGTTTAAAGTGCGGTTCACCGATCAGACCTCCAAAAACGCTTATATCAAATTGATGACGGACGGCATCTTGCTGGCGGAAGCCCAAAAAGATCATTTATTGTCGGATTACGACACGATTATTGTCGATGAAGCGCACGAGCGCAGTGTCAATATTGATTTTTTGTTGGGCTTAATCAAGCAAATCTGTCAGGTTCGACCGGAATTAAAAGTCATTGTCACGTCGGCAACCTTGGATGCCGAAAAGTTTGCACAATTTTTTGAAAGTCAGGGCAAGCCCGCGCCGATTATTGAAGTTTCCGGACGCATGTATCCCGTGTCGGTGCGTTATCGTCCGTTGTCCGAGGCGCTTGATGACGATGCCGACGATGAGGAAGGAATGGAGGACGCCGTTGCCGATACCGTCGAAGAATTATGGCGCGGGCAGTCGGGCGACATATTAGTCTTTTTGCCCGGCGAGCGGGAAATACGCGAAACGGCAGAGGCGTTGGAACAAAATCTAAAGGCAAGACCTTACGCGGGGCAGATGGAAATCTTGCCGCTTTACGCAAGGTTGTCGGTCGCGGAACAAAATAAAATATTTAGCGAAAGCAACGGAAGACGCATTGTATTGGCCACCAACGTGGCGGAAACCTCATTGACCGTTCCGGGCATACGCTATGTGATCGACACCGGTTTGGCGCGGGTGAAAAGATACAGTCTTAGAAATAAAACAACCCTGCTGCACATAGAAAAAATTTCGCAGGCGGCGGCCAATCAAAGAATGGGGCGGTGTGGTCGTTTATCGGAAGGTATTTGTGTTCGCTTGTACGATGAAGAAGATTTTAACGCGCGCCCTCAATACACGGAGCCGGAATTACTACGTTCTTCATTGGCGGACGTGATTCTAAAAATGGCGGCGTTGAAGTTAGGACGCGCCGAAGATTTCTCATTCATTGACGCGCCCGCGCCGCGAGCGATTGCCGACGGTTATCAGCTGTTGACGGAGTTAGGCGCGATGGATGAATCCGGCGCGTTGACCAAAATCGGACGATCCTTATCGCAATTGCCGCTTGATCCGCGCGTGGGGCGCATTGTCTTGATGTCCTACGAAAAACATTGCCTGCCGGAGGCGTTGGTGATTGCCGCGGCTCTGTCCGTTCCCGATCCGCGCGATCGTCCTTTTGAAAAACAACAAGCCGCCGATCAGGCGCACGCGCGGTTTAAAGACCCGCAATCGGATTTTTTATCTTTTCTTTCGATTTGGCGATGGTTTTCTGATGTGATGAACGAAAAACTATCGCATCGTAAAACGGTGGATAAATGTCGTGAATTATTTTTAAACTATTTAAGATTGCGGGAATGGCGTGATGTTCATCAACAACTTTTGTCCACTTTAAAAGAAGCCGGTTGGGTTTGGCCGGAGACATTCACCGAAAAAATCACGCCGCCTTTTTATCAAGCCCTTCACGAATCCTTATTGAGCGGTCTGATTGCCAACATCGGCGTCAAAAACGATGTGGGCGATGATTATCAAGGCGCGCGCGGCATGACCTTTTCCGTGCATCCGGGCAGTGGGATTAAAAAAAACGCGCCCTGGGTTATGGCGGCAGAGCTCACGGAAACATCGCGCTTATTCGCGCGATGCGTGGCCATCGTTGATCCTTTGTGGATCGAGCGCGTGTGTCAGGATCGCGTTACGCGCGAATACTATGATCCGCATTGGGATGCCAAACGCGGAGAAGTGACGGGCTTTGAGCGCGTGCGTTGGTATGGATTAACCTTGGTGGGCAGGCGTCCGATCTCATTTGCCCGCGTGAATCCTCAAGTGGCGCGTGAAGTTTTCATACGGGAAGCCGTGGCCACCGGAGACTTGCCCGCCAAGTATCGGGGGCAGGGGAGTTTTTTTGAACACAATCAAAAGCTGATTGAAAACATTGCCAAGCTCGAAGACAAAGCCAGAAGGCAAGACGTGTTGATCGACCCACAGTCCATCGAACAACTTTACTTGGAACGTGTGCCGGATCACGTCGTCTCGTTGGTCACGTTTGAGCAATGGTATCAAGACGCCATCAAAGGCAATCCGAAAATATTATATTTAACGCGCGAAGAAGTCATGCGCCATGCGGCGGCGTGGGTCACTGAAGATTTATTTCCCGACCGCATGAAGGTTGAAGGGGTGCCGCTTCCTTTGGCTTATCGTTTTGAGCCGGATCATCCTTTAGACGGCGTGACGCTGACGCTGCCGTTGCCGGCATTGAACAAATTAGACGCGGCGAGATTATCGTGGCTGGTGCCGGGCAAAGTGCGTGACAAAATTACGTGGTACATCAAAGCCTTGCCCAAACCTTTGCGTAACCGATTGGTGCCGATTCCCAACATTGTGACGGCTTTTTTGGAGGACGTGACGTTTGGCGAGGGAGACTTAGCGACGGTTTTTGCGGCGTGGCTTAATCGTATTTATCGAATGGATATTCACGCAAGCGTGTGGAATCAGGAGGCGTTGCCCCCACACTTAAAAATGCACTACCGCATTACCGACGACGAAAATCACGTTTTGCGTGACGGGGATGATTTAGCCCTCCTTCGCGCGGAATTAAACGATCTTGCCAAGATGAGTTTTTCTGATGAAGGGGCGACGGCTTTCGAGAAAACGGACTTGGTTTCGTGGTCGTTTGGGGACTTGCCCGATCATGTGACCGTGATGCGTCACGGTAAAAAATGGACGGCGTATCCGATGTTGGTCGATTGCCGGAAAAGTGTCTCGTTGACGGTGAGCGATACCCCGGAGGCGGCGATGACGGAAACGCGAAAAGGCATCATTCGCTTGATACGGTTTTCATTAAAAGATTTGGTTTCGCGCTATGAGCGAGACCCTAAGGGCTTTCGTGAGGCATCGCTATTATTAAAAACATTGATCCCTACCGACATCCTATTAGCGGACGTGATCAACGCGGTGTGTGATCGCGCCTTCATCGGCGCGGATGCTTTGCCGCGCAATGAAAAAAGTTTTAATGAACAAATCAAGCGCGCCCGCACGCGATGGACTGCGGTGGCAGAAAGCGCGTTTTTGTTATTAAATGAAATTGCCGTCGCACATCAGCAGTTTTTGACACGACTCAACGCCGCACCTTTAGCGTGGGGAAGTCTACTCCAAGCATTGCGCGCGCAACGCGACGCGTTGATCTATCCGAATTTTTTTTCATTGACCGATTGGGATCATTTAACGCAATTGCCGCGCTATCTCAAAGCGATGGATCGAAGGTTGGCGAAATACCCGGAGCGGGCAGAGCGGGACAAAAAGCACGGCGCGCAAATGGAGATGTTGTGGGCGAGGTATCGTGAACGCGAGGCGGCTAATCAAAAAACGGGCGTGACCGAACCGATGCTTCAAAATTATCGTTGGATGCTGGAAGAAATGCGCGTGTCGCTCTTTGCGCAAGAATTAAAAACGGCGTATCCGATTTCGTTCCCACGCATCGAAAAAGTGTGGCAGGGGATTGTGAAGGGGTAGACAGGAATCAGGAATCAGAGGTCAGGGATCAGAAATCGTCATTCTGCGCGTAGTTTGCTTTAGCAAACGAAGTCGCAGAATCTACGCGTAGCCGGCGGCTGCGGACGCGCAAAGCGCGTCGTCATTGCGGACTTGATCCGCAATCCGGTTTTATCGCCGTTCCTACAAAAAAAGTATCCGGCTTCGCCGGTACTTTTTTGGAAATTTCAACCGGCAAACCCGAACTGCCCAAAAGTAGGTTTTCACTTTTGGGCATAGGGTGTAGGTTTTTACTTTTTGCCGAATGATCCCTGATTCCTGATTCTGATACCATTCAATCTTGTTTCGGTTAATCTAAATATCAAAAAAATTATGAATGATTTCATCCATACGGCAAGCCCGGATGCGCTTGCCCCGCAACAATCTTTCGCCATCTACGAAAC
>JAIRPA010000200.1 GCA_031257235.1 Burkholderiales bacterium
TAATTCGCTGGCTATTCCTTTTGCGGCGATGGGGTTATTATCTCCGGTGATTGCCGGCGCAGCGATGGCGTTATCGTCGGTGTCTGTGGTGACTAACGCTTTGTTGCTCAAGCGATGGCATCCTGTTAGCATTAACCATTCTTAGAAATTTAAACACAAGGAGAACGTTTTTATGGCGAGTCAAATCTTCACCGTTCAGGGGATGACCTGTAATGATTGTGTGGTTTCCATACGTAAGGCCGTTTCGGAGATTGACGGGGTCGAAAAAGTTAATGTATCGCTTGAAGATGGTTTTGCAATCGTCCGTTTTGACGATAAAAAAGTGGATAGCGGTCGCATCATAGCGGTCATCGAAAGCGTCGGTTTTAACGCGCAAATCGCGGATCGATCGACATTTGTTTAATGTGTGTGGATAGGGAATTATCATCATGCAACGTTTTATTGCGTTATTTTTAGGCATTTTGGCATCGCTTTTTTTATTGGCATCTTGCGGCGGCGGCGGATCAACGGTTAAAAGTGATCAGCCGACCGTTTCCGCACCGACCCGTCCCTCGGCAAAGCCGGAACCTCCAAAAATCAAAGGGCGGGAAGCGTTTCCCCAGCTCGCTTGGCTGGTGGGGTGCTGGAAAGCCGAAGTGAACGACCAAGCGTATTACGAGCATTGGTTGCCGGAGCGTAACGGCGTGATCTTCGGCATCACGTATACCGTCGTGAATCGCAAATCCGCCAATCATCAATTGGTGCGTCTTGAGGTCACCGGCGATGTGCTGGAACTCATCGTGACCCAATCGGGCAAAAAAGAGCAACACTTTGTCTATGTTTCCGGTCAGTCGCCGTTGCCCAACGGCGGGATTCCCGAACTCGCGGATTTCGCCTTTCAGAATGTTGAGGTTGATGTTTTCCCGAAATGGGTTTCGTATCGGCGCGAAACCGGCGAATTCGGGTTTTTAACGGTCTCCGGCATGATCGGGGGAGAGCAACGCGAATCGGTTTTCCCGTTGCAGAAAGTCAATTGCGCCACGCGCGAAGTCAGCGAATAACTTTTTGACGACTACCACAATTGTTGGTTTTGACTTGTAAAAAACGCTACTTATTGATCCAAAGTAGCGTTTTTTTTGTTTTTTAATATGTCGTCAGTCATAAAAATGGGCTAATATACCCCTTCCGTTCATCTAAAAATCATAAGGGGGATCAATATGGAAAAAAACTTTCGTGTGTTACGCCAGAAAATCGGAGTCAATCAAGAAGATTTTTGGCGTAAGGTAGGCATTACCCAATCAGGGGGAAGCCGGTACGAAACGGGAAGGCGCATTCCCGAACCGGTGAAAACGCTTTTAGCGTTAGCCTACGGGTCAGACGCAGAAGCAAAAGAGATGTATGACCGTTTGCGCCGTCCTTTAAAACCCGAGTAATTACCATCCCATCGAGACCTTTGTAAATATCATTGCCTCATGCAGGACGTCGATCCGCCATCTTTTTTTTGGAATAGATACCGGATCGGTGTCCGATTTAGCGTCAAAGGCGAGACTTTTACAAAACTCGTCGTTTGCTCTCCACTAACTTTGCCTGAAAGATTAGTGGAGACCAAAATCCCTCTTATTATCGAAAATCGTTTGGCGAAATCTCGCCCGTTTGCCTTCCTTTTTTGATCCGTAACATCAAAAATATCTCTATTTTCGGCGCAATTCTCCCTACTGTTATCATTGATTGAAGGGCATGTTGACGTTATCGTCAGAGCCGTCAAAGCCGTTTGAGCCTTTGCAACGGAGTGCGTCATCGACGCGACGGACAGGGCAGATCGGATGAGGGCTTTGATCTTTCTTTCTCAATGTTTTTAACATAAAGGTCATACCATGAAACGTCAACCACTTCTCCCACTATGCGTTCTTATTGCAGGTTTTTGTGTTTTCTCTTCGGTGCAGGCAGCCGATCCTTTGCCTAAAGTGACCATCTTGGCCACCGGAGGCACCATTGCCGGCTCCGGCGGGTC
This sequence comes from Burkholderiales bacterium, assembly GCA_031257235.1. GTDB lineage: Bacteria > Pseudomonadota > Gammaproteobacteria > Burkholderiales > Casimicrobiaceae > UBA931. The sequence continues at coordinate 1,991 of JAIRPA010000200.1, forward strand.
TTCGACCCAATTGACCGGCTATAAGCCGGGCGACTTGACGGCAGAGCAGTTGATTGCCGCCGTTCCCGGTCTCAAAGACTTTGCAGAGGTCTCTGCCGAGCAGATCGCCAACATCGGCAGTTACGACATGACCGGCGAAATCTGGTTAAAACTTGCCCGCCGGATCAACACGCTTTTAGCCGGGAATACGGATGGCGTCGTGGTGACGCACGGAACGGACACGCAGGAGGAAACCGTCTATTTTCTTAATTTGACGGTCAAAAGCAAAAAACCGGTCGTCACCGTCGGCGCGATGCGTCCCGCGACGGCAATCAGCGCAGATGGTCCCTTAAATCTTTTGCAGGCGGTGTCGGTTGCCGGCAGTAAGAACGCGCGAGGTCACGGCGCGTTGCTGGTGATGAATAGCCAGATCAACGGCGCGCGCGAGGTCACCAAAACCAATACGTTGCAACCCGAAACCTTCCGCTCGAATGATTTCGGATTGTTGGGTTATGTGGTCAATAATAAGCCGGTGTTTTATCGGGACAGCTTGCGCAAACATACCCAAGACACCGAGTTTGACATCAGCAAAATCGACAAACTCCCCAAAGTAGAAATTCTTTATACCTATGTGGACGCGGGCGATGAAGCCTTAAACGCGATGATTGCCGCAAAGCCGGCGGGAATCGTGGTCGCCGGCATGGGCAACGGGAGCTTGTACACGCCGCAAAGAAAGCTATTGGAAGAAGCCGTCAAAAAGGGGATTGTGGTGGTTCGATCCTCGCGCACGGGGACGGGTCCGACCACCCGCGTGGCTGCCGATGATGCCGCCGGTTTTGTCGTCTCCGATACTTTAAACGCACAAAAAGCGCGCGTGCTTTTAATGTTGGCGCTCACAAAAACCAAAGATATCAAAGAGATACAACGGATGTTTGAGACGTATTGATAAGTTTGGAGAAACGAGGGTCAGGCGCAAGTCATAGTCAATATAGGTAGGATTGAGACCCACTCAATCACATTTTCTTTACTTGACTAAAATCGTTGGTTGTTTTAGGATGCCGCAATGTGGTCATTAACTGGAAGAAAACCAACCTAATCATTTTGAGGAGAATGACATGCGCCTGACTACCAAAGGACGATTTGCAGTAACGGCAGTCCTTGATGTTGCCTTAAACAGTGCCCAAGGACCGGTGACGCTTGCGGCGGTATCCAAGCGACAAAATATATCGCTTTCATACTTAGAACAGCTTTTTGGCAAGTTGCGGCGTTCCGGGCTTGTGGAAAGTGTGCGCGGTCCGGGCGGCGGGTATCAGCTGGCCAAAGGGGCAAACCAAGTTTCGGTGGCGGATATTATTTTTGCGGTCGATGAGCCGATTGATGCGACCCGTTGCGGAGGGCGCGGAAACTGTCAGCACGAAAAAGAGCATTGCATGACCCATGATCTTTGGACAGGGCTTACTGCCCAGATTTTCAAATTTATGGATTCGGTGACGTTGGATCAATTGATTTCATCGCAAAAAGGTAAAATAGACGCCCGAAAAGGGACGGGGATTCCGATAACGGACTTGGCTCATCTTGAACGCCCCGTTCTGATCTGATGTAAAATTCGACACGCGCGCCTTTGAAAGGTGCGTTGTGTTTTATAGGCTTTAATAATATGAAGTTACCGATTTATCTCGATTACGCCGCGACCACGCCCGTTGATCCGCGCGTTGCCGACAAAATGATTCCTTATTTAACGGAAAAGTTTGGCAATCCTGCCTCACGTTCGCACGTATTCGGTTGGGAAGCCGAGCAGGCGGTCACGGAGGCGCGGCGCGAAGTGGCGGATTTATTTTCTGCGGATCCCAAAGAAATCGTCTGGACTTCCGGCGCCACGGAATCAAGCAACTTAGCCATCAAAGGCGCGGCGCATTTTTATCAAGACAAAGGCAAGCATTTAATCACCGTCAAAACCGAACACAAAGCCACCTTGGACACCATGCGGGAGCTGGAGCGTCAAGGGTTTTCGGTGACTTATCTTGATGTGGACGCAGACGGGTTGGTGAGTTTGGAGGCTTTCACGAAAGCCTTGCGTCCCGACACCGTTTTGGTCTCCATGATGTATGTCAACAACGAAATCGGCGTTATTC
>JAIRPA010000211.1 GCA_031257235.1 Burkholderiales bacterium
GTTGTAATTTTTAAATCCATTTTTCAGGGAGCGATTTTTCTTAATCAATGGCGGCAAGGGAAACGCGGTACGCAATAAATATATAACGTGGATTAAGGATTATGAACTTCAAACGACTTTCCGATATTGACGTGCGCGGCAAACGAGTTTTCATCCGCGCGGATTTAAACGTGCCGCAGGATGAGCGTGGCACCATTACCGACATAACAAGGATTCGCGCGGCGTTGCCGACGATTCAATACGCGCGGTCTTGCGGTGCGATGGTGATGTTGACCTCGCATTTAGGTCGCCCCACCGAAGGCACCTTGACGCCGGCGGATTCTTTGGCACCCATTGCGCAGGTTTTAGGTGAACTTTTGGGTGTCCCGGTTCGCTTGATCGCCGATTGGGTTGCCGATACCTCTTGGCAAAAAAACTTGCATCCGGGCGAGGTGGTGTTATTGCAAAATTGTCGCGTCAATGTCGGTGAAAAGAAAAACGATGAAACCTTGGCAAAGGCCATGGCAGCTTTGTGCGATATTTATGTCAACGATGCCTTTGGAACGGCGCATCGCGCGGAAGCCACCACCGAGGGCATCGCGCGCTACGCGCCGGTGGTTTGCGCGGGTGAGTTAATGGCGGCAGAGTTGGACGCACTCACCCGTGCGCTGGCACAACCCAAGCGCCCTTTGGTGGCGATTGTTGCGGGGTCTAAGGTTTCAACCAAATTGACCATCCTGCGCGCGTTGGCGGAGAAGGTCGATACTTTGATTGTCGGCGGCGGCATCGCCAATACCTTTTTGTTGGCGCAAAATCATCCGATCGGTAAATCATTGGCAGAACCGGATTTGATCGATGAAGCCAAAAAACTGATGGCCGATTTTCCGGGTAAATTTCCCCTGCCTTCGGATGTCGTCTGCGGCAAATCTTTCGCGCCGGACGCCACGGCTCAAGCAAAATCGTTAGATCAGGTTTTACACGATGATTTGATTATGGACGTGGGCGGGCAAACCTTAAAACAATTAGTGCCGATTTTGGAAAGCGCGGGCACCATTGTTTGGAACGGACCGTTGGGCGTCTTTGAATTTGAGGGGTTTGATGCGGGGACGCGCGGCTTGGCAGAAATGATTGCGGCGTCGAACGCTTTTTCCATCGCCGGCGGCGGAGACACCTTGGCGGCGATTACCAAATTTAAAGTGGGCGATCGCATTGATTACTGCTCCACCGGCGGCGGCGCGTTTTTGGAATTTCTTGAGGGCAAAACATTGCCCGCCGTTGCCGCCTTGGAAAGACGCGCCGACCCATGAAAGTATTCAAACGCGCCGGCTCGCTTGACGCCATCAACCATGATATGCGCGATACGATGATCGCGCATTTGGGCATTCATTTCACGGCGATCACGGAAAACTCTTTGGAAGCGACCATGCCGGTGAATGAAAAAACCTGTCAACCTTTCGGGTATCTTCATGGCGGCGCATCGTGCGTACTGATTGAAACCTTGGGGTCATGCGCGTCGATGTTGTGCGTTGACGAGGGAGACCGGGTGGTGGGTGTGGAAATCAACGCGAGCCATGTGAAAGCCGTCCCGATCGGTGATACAGTACGCGGTTTGGCGACGCCGATTAAAATCGGCAATGCGATACACGTGTGGGAAGTGCGGCTATTCAATCAACACGATGAGCTTTGTTGCGTCGGGCGTTTGACCACCAAGGCATTGAAAGCCGGCGGGAGCACGATGTAAGATTGGTCTAAAGCATGACAAAATAAATATTTTGGGGATGAAAACCGTCAACAATGGTTTTTGGGAAACCAACAAGAAAGGAAACGATGAATACTTTTTTTCAAATGGGCGGATACGCCTTTTATGTGTGGATGGCGTATGGGATGATTGCCGCGTTGTGCGCGCTTGAGATCATCCTCACTTGCGGTCGATACAAAAAAGCCAAGATGGCGGCAAAAGATCACAAAGGCGCGGTTGCCGCGCGATTGACGGAGAAAGTCTGATGGACGAACAAGAAATTTTATCCAATCGAAATCCGGGAGAAATCAGCGCGTTGACGCCCCGCGTCAAGCGGTTTTTATGGTTGGTGGTGATGCTCACTCTCGTGATGGGAACCTCTGCCTTGGTGTTAAACGCTTTTGATTCCAGCATTACTTATTTTTATTCGCCGACGGAAGTCGCCGAGAAAAAGGTGCCGGAGCATCGCGCGTTTAGATTAGGCGGCATGGTGGAAGCCGGCAGTTTGAAACGCGCGGAAGACGGTGTCACCGTCTCTTTCGGAATTACCGATACCGCCAATATCATCACCGCGACGTATAAAGGCGTGTTGCCCGATTTATTTGCCGAAGGCAAAGGCGTGGTCGCGCAGGGCAAACTTGAGAGCGACGGTATTTTTCACGCCTCGCAGGTGTTGGCAAAACACGATGAGAACTATGTGGCGCCGGAAGCAAAAGCGGCGATTGACGATGCCCACAAAAAAGCCATCATGAAATCCTTGCAGTAGTGGTGTCAAAGATCAGAGGTTAAAAACGCAAGGGCGCGATGCTTGTCACAGCATCGCGCCTGTTTATTCCCCTTTTTTATATTTAATATTCTTTAATATTCGGTTTTATCACCCATACTATTTCTATGCCTGAAATTTATGTTCATCCTCACCCTGAGTTATGTCCGAACGGTGCGCGGTTTCATGCGTCGCCCGGGGCGTTTTTGTTAGACGTGCTTTTAGATCACGGCATTAAAATCGGTCACGCCTGTGAGCGCGCGTGTGCGTGTTCAACGTGTCACGTGATTGTCAAACAAGGATTTAATACTTTAAATGCTCCCTCGGAAGATGAAGAGGACGCTTTGGATCACGCGTGGGGATTGACCCCGACTTCTCGTCTTTCGTGTCAAGCCCGCGTGGGCAATGAAGCGATTGAAATTGAGCTTCCGCGGTACTCGATCAATCTAGCCAAGGAAAACGAATGACGACACAAAAACTCTCATGGCGCGATGCGTTGGCGATTGCCGAACGGCTCGCGGAAGAACACGCGGATGTTGATCCGCGTTTTATTCGCTTTACCGATTTGCATCGGTTTGTGTGTGAGCTCGACGACTTTGAAGATCGCCCTGACGCCAGCAATGAGCTCTTGCTCGAAGCCATTCAAATGGCGTGGATTGATGAGGTGTCGTAGGGCTTCAGGAATCAGAGGTCAGGGATCAGGGATCAGAAACACCGTCATTTAAGCGCGCAGTTTGCTTTAGCAAACGAAGTCGCAGAATCCACACGCAGCCAGCGGCTGCGTCATTGCGGGCACCGACCCGCAATCCGGTTTTTCCGCTTTTTCGGGACGCCGAGGGCGGCGTCCCCTACGCAAAAAAGTAACCGG
>JAIRPA010000040.1 GCA_031257235.1 Burkholderiales bacterium
CGCCTCGATACGTTTTTCAATCGGCGGATGCGAAGAAAAAAGCATGGACAATTTCCCGCCCGCGATACCAAACGCCTTGAGGCTTTCCGGCAGAGGTTCGGTTTCAAGCCCGCCCAAGCGTTTGAGCGCGTTGATCATGGAAGTCGGCTGACCCAAGTATTCGGCACTGCCCGCATCTGCGCGAAACTCACGGGCGCGGGAAACAAACGCCACGATGATGCTTGCCAAGACGCCCAGCACGACCTGCGCGATCATCACGGTCGCAAAATAACCGATACCGTCGCCCCGCCCTTCGTTTTTCAAAAGCACGCGATCCACGAGGGTGCCGACCACACGCGCCAAGAAGAAGACGAAGGTATTGACCACGCCCTGCACCAAAGTGAGCGTGACCATATCCCCGTTGGCGACGTGCGCGATTTCATGCCCCAACACTGCTTCAACCTCGCTTTTGTTCATGGACTGCAATAAGCCTGTGGAGACGGCCACTAAAGCCGCGTCGCGTCGCGCGCCGGTGGCAAACGCATTGGGCGAACCTTCATAAATGGCGACTTCCGGCATTTTGATGTTGGCGCGGTTGGCAAGGCGTTCCACGGTTTGCACAAGCCAGGCTTCCGTTTCGTTGGCGGGGGCGGTGATGACGTGCGCGCCGGTGGAGCGTTTTGCCATGAATTTGGATAAAAGCAACGAGATAAACGCGCCGCCGAAGCCAAACACGGCAGAAACAATCAACATTCCCGCCATATTGAATTGCCCGCCGGAGGCTTGGGTGAGATATTTGTCCACACCTAAGAGTGTGCAGACAAAAGAAAGCACCACCATCACGGCAACGTTGGTGGCGATCAATAAAAAGATTCTTTTCATCAGTTTTTCCTTTCAAAGGGCGTTATCTCGAACCACTTGCAACGCTCGAAATTCCGCGTGGGTGTTTTTTTAAAGGTCTCATTCTACATGAGGACAATCCAAAAAAAGGCAAGATAAAGGCTTAAAAAAATCTCAAAGCATCGCCTTGTTGTTTAACAAATCCAACACGGTTTTAACGGCGTGAACGTCCAATTGACCCGGCGCGGAAATCGTGTTGTCCACAGAGGCAAAGGTGGCGGCAAAGCCAAATTCGCCGGCAAGAAGGCGGGAGACTCTGCCCAATTCGCCCATGGAAACGGCAATCACCGGCGGCGGATTAGGCGTTTCCAAAAAGGAAAGCGCGGCGGAGATCAAGGTCAACACGTCTTTTCTTTTTTGGGGCATGACGGCGATTTTGACGATGTCGGCGCCCAAATCGCGCATGGCGGTCAAACGTTTGACGATTTCCGCCTGATTCGGGGTATGACGAAAATCATGGTTGGAGGCGATGACACCGATGTTACGTTGGCGTGCCGCCTCGCGCAAAGGGTTAAAAAGCGCGTACCCGGAGTAAAGCTCGATGTCGATTAAGTCGGGAATCTTGGCGTCAATCATGGCGAGGTTGGCGGCGCTGTAGCGATCCGGCGGAATCTGACGCAACCCGCCTTCGGCTTTGGTGCGGAGGGTGAAAATCAGCGGTTGCGGCAAAATGGCTTTTAACGCCTGCCCGATGGAGGTCAAGGTGTGGGGTTGAATTAAAGCCTCATTAAGAAAATCCGCGCGCCATTCGATCAAATCGCACGGCAGTAAGCGGTAACGACGCGCCGAATCCAGCAATTCGCTTTCATCATGTCCGATTAAGGAAACAATGATTTTGGGCGCGCCGACGCCGATTTCAACTTGTCCGACAGTCACGGTATTCATGGTGTTGGGATATAAAGAGTATCGTCAATGCCCGTATTATGCGTCAAATGACGAGCTCTGATCCCTGATCCCTGACTTCTGATTCCTGAAACCCAATCCGTTTTTTTCGCCTTTCCCGCAAAAAAGTATCGGGCTTTGCCCGTACTTTTTTGCTGACCCCAACCGCCCAAAAGTAGGTTTTTACTTTTTGCCGAATAAAAAAAGCCCCCTTTATAAAAGGGGGTGGCAGGCTTTAGCCTGACGGGGGTTTGCGTTTCAGGAATCAGAGGTCAGGTATCAGACTTTCGGCAAAAAATGTTCCATTTTTTGCCGGTAATAATTTCCAAAAAATCGCGGGACAACCTTTGGTTGGGGCGGAACTTACTTTGCGAAGCAAAGTTAGTGGAGACCAAAACCCCGACGATTTTTTGTATAAACGGCGGTAAAACCGGATTGCGGGTCTGCCTGCCTGCGGCAGGTCTGCCCGCAATGACGCCGCCTTATGGCGGCGGACGCGCAAAGCGCGTCGCAAACCCCCGGCTACTCCGTAGCCACCCCCTTTTATAAAGGGGGCTGGATTTAAGCGCAAGTCGCAGAATCCACACGTAGCCAAGCGCTACGTCACAAGCGGTCTCGACCCGCAATCCGGTTTTTTCATCGCGGGCGAGGCAAGCCCCGCCCCTACGCCGAACCCCTGACCACTAACCCCTAACCCCTAACCCCTAACCCCTACCCCCTAACCCCTAACCCCTAACCACTAACCACTAACCACTAACCCCTGATCCCCGAACTCCACGACCGCGTCAAAAAATGATTGATCCGTTACAAAACCGACAATTATTCGACATTTTTCTCGATTTATCGGGGATGCCGCGTAACACCGTGTGGTAGAATCCCACGTTATCAAAATTTACTTTTTGCGTTTTTTTCCGCGCAATTTTTTAAGCCCTTCTTTGTGGAGACATTATGGATCAGGCATTAGCTTTAAAAAAACTCAGCGACTACAAAGTCTTTATTGAGGCGAACCGCTTAATGAAGATAGACTTTCCCGAAGGTGACGCTCCCGATGAACTTTTATTGGTGAA
>JAIRPA010000090.1 GCA_031257235.1 Burkholderiales bacterium
CTGCAAAAAATCGTCGGGGTTTTGGTCTCCACTAACTTTGCTTCGCAAAGTTAGTTCCGCCCCAACCGTGGTTTTGGTCTCCACTAACTTTGCTTCGCAAAGTAAGTTCCGCCCCAACCGTGGTTTTGGTCTCCACTAACTTTGCTTCGCAAAGTTAGTTCCGCCCCAACCAAAGGTTGTCCCGCGATTTTTTGGAAATTCAAACCGGCAAAAAGTAGGGTTTTACTTTTTGCCGAACCCATCAGGGATCAGAGTGTCGTCATTTAAGCGCAAGCCTGCCATAGCAGGCGAAGTCGCAGAATCCACACCGCCGTTTTTACAAAAAAGGATCAGGGTTTCCCTGTCCTTTTTTGGTAGCACACACCGCCCAAAAGTAGGTTTTCACTTTTGGGCGTTTCCCTGATCCCCGGACTACTTTTTACCGCCCTCCAGATACCTCTCCCTGCTTGCCGCTTCCTGCGCTTTGAAGAGATTGAATCTCGGCAAAAATTTATCCCAGTCGATGATGTGACCGTCGATTTCCGGACCGTCAACACAGGCGTGTTTTCTCACCGGTTTGCCGTCAAGCGTAACCGGCACCATACACGCGCCGCACATTCCCGTGGCGTCCACCATGACGGAGTTCAGGCTGGCGACCGTTTTCACGCCAAAAGGACGGGTTAAATCACACACCGCGCGCATCATCATCGGCGGACCAATGGTGACGACTTCCGCAATCCCCCGACCGCTTGGCGTTTTGCCGTTTTTCAACATCGCCTCCAAGGGCGTCGTCACAAAACCTTTCATGCCGAAACTGCCGTCGTTGCTGGTATAGATCACGTCGAGCCGATCCCCAAATTCAGCCTGCAACTTTCCGATGCGCTCATGATCTTTTGTCCAGAATAAAAGATCGGCACTTCTAAAGCCGGCAATCAACGTGACGTGATTGCCTAAACGCAAATGTTCCCGCGCGATCGGATACACCGGCGGCAAGCCCACGCCGCCTGCGGTAAAGACCACCGTTTCTTTGTGAAAATCATAGCGATGCAACTCGCTGGCGCGCCCTAAAGGGCCGGCAATGCCGGAGAAAGCCTCCCCGACGTTCATCTGATTGATTTTAAGGCTGGAGGTGCCCATGCCCTGCACCACAAGACAAATCGTGCCGGCGTCGGCATCCCAATCCGCCAGCGTTAAGGGAATCAGCTCGCCTTTTTCCCATGCCAACACGCGCACAAACTGCCCGGCTTTGGCGGCACGGGCAATCATGGGCGCGCGGACGGTAAACTCAACAATGCCCGGCGTTAATTCGCGTTTTTCAAGAATGGTTTGCGGCAAAGCGGCAAGACGCGAGTATTGGTCTGCCGACGCGACGCGACGCAAAATGTCGTCCGCCGTCAGGTTGATCGCCCCGGCAATCTCGTTGGCCGCCGCCTGACCGTCCCCGGCGGCAAGAATGGCGGTTGATCCGCCGCGCGCGGCATCCCCGCCGGAGTAGATTCCGTCAATCGAGGTTTTCTTCGTGCCGGCACAAAGCTCAATACTGCCTTTGCGGGTGATCTTAAGATTGGGTTCGGAATCTTTGATGATCGGATTCGGATCATTCCCCAACGCCATGATGACCAGATCAGCTTTCATCATCTCCGTTTGACCGGTGGCTTTAGGACTGCGACGACCGGAGGCGTCCGGCTCACCTAATTCCATGATCTCAAGTTTCGCGCCGGTGACAAAACACGTTTTGTCGTCACCGACAAATTCTGCCGGCGAACGCAACACGGCAAGCGCGATGCCTTCTTCGAGCGCGTGGTGCAATTCTTCAACGCGCGCGGGCATTTCGCTTTTCGTGCGACGATAAACAATCGTGACGTTGCCGCCCAATCGCCTTGCCGTGCGCGCGGCATCCATCGCGGTGTTGCCGCCGCCGATGATTAAAACCTCTTTGCCTCGCGTTTCAGGGAGCGGCGTTTCGTAATCGTCACGCAAACCCTGCATGAGATTCACGCGGGTTAAAAACTCGTTGGCCGACATCACATTGAGCAAATGCTCGCCCGGCACGGAAAGAAAACGCGGTAAGCCCGCACCGGAGCCGACAAAAATTTTAGAAAAGCCGGCATCTTTTAAATCTTGCAGGGTCGCGGTTTTGCCGACCACAAAATTGTGGATGAATCGACCGCCCAAAAATTGTATTTTGGCCACCACGTCGTCGATCAACTCATTGGGCAAACGAAATTCGGGAATGCCGTAACGCAACACGCCGCCTAAAGCGTGGAACGCCTCAAAAACAGCCACCGGAAAACCGGCAGCGGCAAGCAAATACGCGTTGATTAAGCCCGCAGGCCCCGTGCCGACCACCGCAATCGGCGGTTTTTCGGCACGTGTCCAAGGATCGGAAAATCCGTCAAAGCGTCGCGCGAATTCTTGAGGATCAACCCGTTTGCTTCGTTGCGGCAAAAACCATTCGATCTGACCGATTTCAATCGGGCATTTGGTGTGCGCACACACGCCCTGACACTGCAATTCCTGCGGACAAACGCGACCGGTGACGTTGGGCAACGGGTTGATGCCTTCGATCAATTCCATCGCTTCTTTAAAACGCCCTTTGCCGAGCAAATCAAGCATTTCGGGAATGTGAATCTTGACGGGGCATCCGCCTTGCGGTTCGGGTTTGCCTTCAACGCATTGCCCGACTTCACAAGGACGTTCTTCACATTGCTTGTCGCGCAACACTTCAAGCCAGACGATCAAATCCACTTCGCGTTGCGAGAATCCTTGATCCAAGTAACCCAAATAGCCGCGATTGACCAATTCAAAATCCGAAGAACGCTCTTCGGGCGGACGAATGTAAGGCGGAATGTGGCTTTCCATCGGCCAGTTTTTGGACAAGCCCTTGAACATCGGATAACGATCGGAAAGATGCGCATCAATCGCTCGAATGAATTTACGTTTTAAACCCAAAGGCGCGCCCCACACAAAACGCATGAGGACGATGCTGGTATCGTCATCGCGCAGAAGCTGCGCCCAAAACGCGCGTGTGAATGTTTCGGACAAAGCGTCCTGCCGAAACTCGGCGGCGATGGTCGCCATGCCGTCTGAAACAAACATCTCACGAAAGGCAAGCGGATTCTCCGTCAAACGACGTTTTAAAATCGCCATCTGCTTTTCAAAGGTGTCTGCCGCCGAGGTTTGCTCCGCCTTGCCATTCGGAGGCAACCCTTCAACCTTGTCGGTGACGTGCATCAAAGAGGAAGTGTTCATCGTATGATCTCCGCGTCGCAATTATCCGAGACCCGCTTGATGCGCGCTTTGAGTTCGGGCGTTAAATCAAGTTTCTCGACCGCGCCCGGAATCAGCCGCGCCGCGTCACGGGGCTCCCCGTTGACCACGATGCGCGTTTGTTCAAATAACTCCGGAAGGTCTTGATAACAGGTCTTGCAGTTCGTGCATTTGTCGGGGTCTTCCATAGACACCGCCGCCGATTGGGGGGCGGTGGTTTTAGCCGGCGTTGTCGATGCCGCGCCGCTTGCCAAAGGCGCGCTTGAAATCGCGCCCAACACCGCCACGCGAGACACCTGACTTGAGGTGGCCAAATCCACCATCGCACGCGCAAAATCATCCAATGAAGATTCGTGACGCTCATGATCGGCTTTGATTTTTGCCTGCAACGCGTCCATTTCCGCGCGGTGCGTTTGGCTCATTTGGACAACTTCAAAGCCCGCCAAATATTGAAGGGTCTGCCAATGGGCGCGACGCTCTTCGACCAAATCCACCATCGTGGGCAACACGGCCAAACGGTTGAGTCGATCAGAGGCGTCCGTCGTGAAAATAAACGGGGTTTTCCCACCACGCGCGTCTTTGGGTAAGTCGATGAATTCCGTTAATGGAACCCAATCGCCTTGAGCGTCGCCGGACAATTTTTTAAACTGCTTTTTAAAGCGGATTTCACTTGCCGCAAAATGCGCCGGCGTGAAATCGACAGTCATGGTTTTGTTCTGACCGGTTTCGTCGCGATAAGAAAGCAACGATTTTGTCCACAGCTTATCGGGCTCCGGGTTGCCGTCGAGCGAGAAGCGTTCGCGCAGGGAGGACCCGCGTCGCGGATCGTGAACAAACACGGGGTTCATGCGGCTTTTTACCGCAAGACGCGCTTGTTGATCCGAGGCGTTGTCGGCAATACCGTGTTCGGGCTGACACGGCGTATAAATATCAAACACCGCCGCGCCTTGATCAAAAGCAAGAAACTCCGCCGTATTTTTCAAGAAGTGATTCTGCATCGCCGGCGTGGATTGGCAGACAAACACGTTGGGATGAAAAGACGCCAGCAAGCCCAATTCTTTGCGCGCTTCGCGTTTTCCGCCGTGCGCGCCGCCAACACGCGAAAGGTCGGAATCTTGTCCGACAAAACTTGAGGTGGACGCCTGTCCGCCGGTGTTGGAATAAACCCCCGTGTTCAAGACCAACATTTTGATCGGGGTGCCGCTGGCTAACACGCGCGAGAATCCGCCAAAACCGATATCGTAAGTCGCCCCATCGCCGCCGATGGTCAACACCGTCGGCAAAAGAGCTTGCTCTTCTTCGGTAAACTGCGACCACGAGAGATAACGCCAAGCGGCATCGTGTTTTTCCGGCACATAGGCGTCGGTCAACTCCAAGCGCGCGGCGCGTAAGGCGCGGATGTCGGACACGTTTTGTGCCACCACGCCTTCAAAAATACCTTTTGCGAGCGGTTGCGTGTCTTGAAACAAGCTGTTGACCCACGGATCACGATACGCATTAAAAGGCATGGTTGAGGCGTACACACTACTGCACCCCGTGGCGTTGGCCACAATCATCCCGGATTGCCCGTGAAGCGTCGGACCGCTTTCGTAAAGGTAGAGACGTTTTTCCAACGTGGCAACCAGCGCGTCGATTCGGCGGGCGCGTTGATCGTCTTGGCTTTGAAGTGTGTTCTTTTTGGCGGCAAGATCGTCGATCAATTGCGTCAACGTTTGGATGTGCGCGTTGCGTCGTTTTTGGAAAAGCGCGTGAGAGACTGCCATCACCAGACGAATGGCGGTGACTTCACCGCAACCGCGACACGCCCCGTGACCGCCGGTAGTGGAATAGTAGTTATTGTGATCGAGCATCAAACGCTTGATCTCGCTGACGCGGCGGGTGGCATCCTCCACAAAACGCGCCGGCGTGTTGGGTAACGCGCTCAAAACATCAAACCGCGCGGCAAGCGTGTCTTGCAAAGCGTCATCCTGCTCGCGAGCGGTCAACGCCCCCGGACCGCAGACGCTGACGCACTCAAGGCAACCCGTGCATTTCCACGGGTCAACCGTCACCGAGTACAAGCCGCCTTGACCCGGATTGGTTTTTTCCACCGCGTCAAAAAACGGACGAGTTCGCGCGACCGGATAATCGGCAAGCACGCGGGCGAGCTTGCCCACGTTGGCAAGTAACGCGGAAGACATGCCCGGAAGAGTGGGCGCCACCGTTGACACAATCTCACCAAAAACGCGCGCGTCTTTGGTTTGTCGATAATGCAGGCGCACCGCCTCGGCAAGCGGGTTGACGCGTTCGCGCAATGCCTCGCGCTCTTTTTCGGGAAGGTCGACGCGCCGAATCCCGACGTTCAACAAATCCTCGATCTCGTGGATCGTGTTGGGAATCGCCGCATCCGGGCAGACCAACGCGCAATTCACGCAACCGGTGCAAAGGTCGGCGTTGAATATCGGCACGTCGCGGCGGAATAAACCTTTATCTTTCGCGCCGGCGCTCCCCGGCGGAACAAAAAGCCCCGCGCCCGGCAAAATCGGGGCTTCGGCAATCGTCCCTTCGCGGAAGGGGCGCGCCACGGCGTCGTCAAAATACTCGTTGTCGAACAAACCGCAATGGGCAACGCCCGCGTGGCGACACATTAAAGCCGACAAAGACACATCACGGATGGCAATCGGCGCGGGCTTGTCGTCGATTTTTTTTAACGCCGGTTGATCGTAATCGACGTGTTGCGTGGCTTTGATGCCTTCACGAATCACGTCCATGTTGCCCTCAACCACCGCCGCCCCTTTGGCACCGAATTTTTTGGAAATCTGTTTTTTGACCTTTTCCAAAATGTCCTCAAGCGAGGCGCCGGACGCCACTTGCTTGACGTGTCTGACCACCGCGCCGATGAAGGCAATCCCCATCATGCGCGTCGCCAAATCCGGGGTGGGCGCGTGCCGTTTGGCCACCCCAAAGGCGTCGATCACAAAAAAATTGATCTTTTTGTGACGAATGGTTTTGCGCGCCTCTTTGGGCAGACTTTCCCAGACTTTGTCGGGCGTTAAAGCCGATTGCAGAATAAACGTGCCGCCTTCGACCAAGCCTTTTAAAGGGTCGGCATGAACAAAAGAACGGTGGTCGGGCGAAATCACCACTTCAACGTCTTCTAACTCGGCGTTGGTGATCTTGATGGGCTCCGGCGAAAGAGTGATGTAGTAATTCGTCGGTGCGCCGCTTTTTTCCGAGCCGTATTTAGGCGCGGACTTGGAATGCAAATTCAAAGCGCCCGCCAAGATGTCCGTCAACAGTTTGCCGGAGGCAATCGTGCCGTACCCGCCGACGGAATGAAAGCGCACGCGAAAAGCGGCATCGGGCAAAAGGCGCGGATTCTCTTCGGTGACCAGCGCCATGCGCTCGGTTTCGGGATACGCCGCTTTGAGTTTTTTTTGTAACTCCGCCATCCGCGGATGAGCATCGTTTGAGAAAAATTGCGACCCTAAATAAATCAGGGACGCGCTTTGGTTTTTCTCCATGTTTTTGAACGCGGCGACCAAATGCCGCGGCTGCAAATCATGCCCGCCCAAACCGAAGATCGCTGTTGTCAGTTTCGGCACGGACGACAAAGACGGGATGCCCGGATGACGTTCCGGCTCGCCGGATTTTTGCCCGTGTTTTTCGACGGCTTTGAATAAGGCGCGGGTGACAAGCGTGGTCAAGGCGGTTTGATCGGAACGCTCCAACACCGTCACGGCTTTTTTGCCGGCAAGCGCCGCGACCACCTCGGCTTCCGGGAAGGGGTGCAAAAGTTTAATCGAGACCAACCCGACTTTTTTGCCCTGCCCGCGAAGGTGCGCGACCACCGCCTCCACGTCGTCGCACACCGACCCTAAACCCACCATGACCGTTTCGGCGTCGTCGCACATGAAGGTATGCACGGGCGTGTAGTGTCGACCGGTAAGACGGGCGTACTCCTCCATGGCAAGCCGCGCCAATGCCGGCACGTCGGCGGCAAAGTGAGCGCGATGATCGGCAACGCCGGCTTGGAAGTCCGGTTGGTTTTGTACGGGACCGGTCATGCCCGGATTGTGAACATCCACCAAGGCGGGAACCAATTGCCGCGTCCCTTTGGCAAAGGCGTTTTGCCATTGACGACGCCACGCGCCCTGCAAAGCCTCCGGCAGTAAAGCGCGTGTTTTTTCGATGAGCGCCCCCGCGTTGTCCTCTTCGATTTTCTCGGCGTGATCCTTGAGAAATTGCGTCAGCGACGCGCGGTTTTTGTCGGAAAATTGGGCGGCATGACGCTCCAAAAATTGATTTAACTGAAAGACGCGTCCTTTGGCGCCAAAGACCATTTCCTGTGCCACCGTCGGCGACTTGATGCGGGAGGAGGGGTCACCCAAATACTCGCGCAATAGTTCGGGCTCCGGCAGGCACGCCTCGCTCATCATGTGGCTGGTGGCAAAACCGTCCATCACATTGGCGACGGGAATTAAGGATAACGCGGAGATACGGTAAGCCACGGCGGCAAGATCGGCGGCTTCCTGCGGGTTGGCGCCAAATAAAACGGTATACCCGGAAGAAAGTAAGGCGTAAATGTCGTCGTGCCCTGCCATGACGTTCAAGGAATGCTTGGAAACCACCCTTGCCGCCACTTGCAAGACAAAGCCGCCGACTTTTTTGCCGACGGTCACGTAGTGCGATTCCAGCGCGTACAAAATGCCTTGGCTCGACGACGCGTTGGAGATGAATTGCCCGCCGGTCAATGCCGCGCCCAACGCGCCGCTTTGTGCGGAATGCTCACCCTCAGGCTCGAAAAAAAACGGGTGTCTGCCCCAAACGTTGATGCCGCCCTCCGCGCGGAAGGCTTCGTAAAGTTCGGCAATTTCGGTGGAAGGTGTGATGGGATACCCAATGACTCCGCCGCAAACAAGACCCATCACATGAGCGACGGCTCCGTTGCCATTGATGACGGTGGGGAGACCGGGATATTTTGGTTTTTTAGCGTTCATTCTCGAAATCCGGATAAAAGTCTGAAAATTTAACCGCGCGAGTGTTGGCCCGCGCGGACGGTGACAGCGCAATGCAATCATTTCCAAGCCCCATGAAAGACTCTGCAAAGGCTTTAAAGGAAAGATACCGAATTGCGTCTGTATGGCGGGATTATTGTATACCCCCGATGATTTCGGGTAAACATTCGCCCAAAAGTGAAAACCTACATACACCCTACGCCCAAAAGTGAAAACCTACTTTTGGGCGGTTGAGATTTCCAAAAAATCGCGGGGGGAACCCCGACGATTTTTTGTAGGAAAGGCGAAACACAAACCCCCGTCAGGCTAAAGCCTGCCACCCCCTTTTATAAAGGGGGCTGGATTCTGCGTTTCAGGGATCAGAGGTCAGGAATCAGGAACACCGTCATTTAAGCGCAAGCGAAGCGAAGTCGCAGAATCCATGCCGTCTTTCCTACAAAAAAGTATCGGGCTTTGCCCGTACTTTTTTGCAAATCATGACCGGCAAAAAGTAATACTTTTTGCCGAACCATTAAATCGTCTTCGAGTAACTCGCGGCGCGTGCGGATTCGCGCAGGTGACGGTCAAAAAGCATGGCGACGTTTCTGACCAAAAGTCTGCCGCGATCCGTCACCCGAAGGGTGTGGGGTTTGAGTTCAATCAGACCGTCTTCGACCAACGGCGGCAAGCGCGTTTTTTCCCAAGCAAAGTATTCGTCAAACACGATGCCCCATTGACGACCAAAAGCCGTTTCATCAAGAGCAAAATGGCACATCAGCGATTGAATTGCCGCGCGGCGGATTTCATCGTCGCGGGTCAAAGCGTAGCCGCGCAAAATCGGCAGGCGTTGTTCATCCAACGCCGCGTAGTATTCCTCCAAGGTTTTGACGCTTTGCGCGTAGGTGGCGCCGACTTTACCGATGCCGGAGACGCCAAACGCCAACAAGTCACCGTCGGCGCGCGTGGTGTAGCCCTGAAAGTTGCGGTTTAATTTGCCTTCGCGTTGCGCCCGCGCCAGCTCATCGTCCGGTCGCGCAAAGTGATCCATCCCGATGTAGACATAGCCCGATTGGCACAAAAGCTCAATCGCGCGCGACAAAATTTTTAATTTTTGATCGGGATGAGGAATATCTTGAGCGTTGATTCTGCGTTGCGGCTTGGAAAACTGCGGCAAATATGCAAAGTTGTAGAGCGCGATGCGATCGGGGGAAATATCCATCACGCGATTTAACGTTTCCGTGAACCCGTCAAGCGTTTGCAAGGGCAAGCCGTAAATCAAATCAATATTCACGGAATGAAACCCGTTTTTCCGCGCGGCGGCAATCACGTTGACGGTTTCTTCCTGTGTTTGTAAGCGATTCACGGCTTTTTGAACGTCGGGATTAAAATCCTGAACGCCGACCGAAATACGGTTAAACCCCAGCGCGCTTAAATGTTCGACGGTGTTCACGGTGACTTTGCGCGGGTCAACCTCAATGGAAATCTCCGCATCCGACGTGAACGAGAAGGCTTGTTTGATCTGCGCCATTAAGTCGGACATTTCCTCGTGCGACAAAAACGTGGGCGTGCCGCCGCCAAAATGAAGTTGCTCTAAGACGCGGCTTTGCGGGTCGCCGATGGCGTCACACACCATGCGCATTTCCTGCGACAGATAACGAATGTATTCCGCGCTTTTCCCGTGGTCTTTGGTCACAATTTTATTGCACGCGCAGTAATAGCAAACGGTATTGCAAAAAGGAATGTGCACATAAACCGAAAGCGGGTTGGCGCGCGTGCCGCGATCTTTCAAGGCGGCGCGATAATCGGCTTCGGTAAAATCGGCGTGGAAGCGATCCGCCGTCGGGTACGACGTATAACGGGGCGCGGATTGGTCGTATTTTTTGATCAGGGCTTCATCAAACAAGATTTGAGCGGTTGACATTATCCAAAAAACTCCTAAAAACGAGACCTCGCCACCCCCGCGACGTAAGGTCATCGGCAGGGTGAAAAGGCTCAAAAACGCCGCTATTGTAACGCGTTTGGGTGTCGGGAATCAGAGGGCAGAGGTTCGGCAAAAAGTGAACCCCTACTTTTTGCCGGTTGGAGTTAGCAAAAAAGTACGGGCAAAGCCCGATACTTTTTTGTAATAACGGCGATAAAACCGGATTGCGGGTCGGAGCCCGCAATGACGCAGCCAAAGGCTACGTGTGGATTCTGCGACTACGGCGCTACGCGCCTTCGCGCAGAATGACGAACTCTGCCCCCTGATTACTGATTCCTGCCCCCGCGCAACGAATAAGTCCTGCTAGAATGATCAGGTTTTTTTGGAGAACATCATGGCAAAAGCAATTTCAGACAGAGACGGCGTGATTTGGTTTGACGGCAAATTAGTGCCTTGGCGGGAAGCCACCACGCATGTATTGACGCACACCCTGCATTACGGGATGGGCGTTTTTGAGGGGGTTCGATGCTATCAAACGGAAAAAGGATCGGCGATTTTTAAGTTAGCCGAACATACCGATCGTTTGTTTCGATCCGCGCACATTTTCGGGATGACCATCCCGTTTACCAAAGAGCAAATCAACGAAGCGCAAAAAGAAGTCGTGCGCAAGAATCATTTAAAGTCGTGTTACCTGCGTCCGCTCGCGTTTTACGGGTCAACCGCTTTAGGCGTTGCCGCCAAGGTCAACCCCGTGCATACCATTATTGCCGGCTGGGAATGGGGCGCGTACTTGGGCGCGGAAGCGTTGGCACAAGGTATTCGCGTCAAAACAAGCTCGTTCACACGACATCACGTCAACAACATGATGGTGGGCGCGAAAGCGTGCGCCAACTATTTAAATTCAACCTTGGCAAGCCATGAAGCCACCGCAGACGGCTACGACGAAGCCTTGCAACTTGACCCCGCGGGTTTTGTTTCCGAGGGACCCGGCGAGAATATTTTCGTGGTCATCGAGGGCGCTTTACATACGCCGGACTTATCCTGCGGCTGCTTGAACGGCATCACGCGCAAAACGGTGATGCAGTTGGCGCGAGAAATGGGCATCAACGTGATTGAGCGACGCCTCACCCGCGATGAAATCTATGGCGCGGATGAAGCGTTTTTCACCGGAACGGCGGCAGAAATTACGCCGATCCGCGAATTGGATCATCGCCAAATCGGCGTGGGCAAGCGCGGCGCGTTGACCGAAAAAATCCAATCCAAATTTTTCGACATCGTTCAAGGGCGCGACCCTCAAAAATTAGACTGGCTGACCTTCATTTAAGCCGACGTTTTTCGTCATCCCTTGACACGGGCGCACCTTGGTTTGCGCCCGTTTTTTCTGCCAATCGTTGCAAAAACGCCGAGAGCTCAAAAGGCAGTTCGGCGGTCAGGGTAATGGGCGCTTGTGTCATCGGATGAATCAAGGTGAGCTCGCGCGCGTGCAAGAACATGCGGGAGAGCCCCATCTCCGACAAACGTTTGTTCCACGCAAAATCCCCGTATTTGTCATCTCCGGCAAGAGGATGCCCCAGATGCGCGGCGTGGACGCGAATTTGGTGGGTGCGCCCCGTCAGCAAATGCGCGTCCAACAAGGTTGCCGAAAATTCGGGCAACGTCCAAACATCACGACGATAAAACACGGTTTCTGCCGCGTCCCCCTCTTCGGACACCCGAACCCGCCGCTCCTGATTCTGCGCGATGGTACGCAAAAGCGGCAATGCCACTTTTCTTTTGGAATCGCGCCAATGTCCGCGCACCAAAAGCGCGTAATACTTTTCAATCGCCCCTTCGCGCCAAAGCGCGTGCAACGCCGTCAAAGCCGCGCGTTTTTTGGCCATCAATAAAACGCCGGAGGTCTCCCGATCCAAGCGATGCACCAATTCCAAAAAGCGGCAATCGGATCGTTTGACACGCAACTCTTCGATCACGCCAAACGAGACGCCGCTGCCGCCGTGAACCGCCAACCCTGCGGGTTTATTGACCGCCAAAAGCCACTCGTCTTCAAAAATAACGGGAATTTCGGCGGCGTTTTTCATCGCCGCGCGTTTCATCGGCGAAGGAGCAATCCCCGCGATGCGGTTTTCGACCCCGTGGGATAAGCGAACGGGCGGAATACGAAGCCTGTCGCCGACGGCAAGATGCGTTTCGGCGCGCGCGCGCGCGCCGTTGACGCGGACTTCGCCCGACCGAATCACGCGGTAAATCAGCGAAGGCGGCGCGCCTTTCAGGGTTTTTTTGAGAAAATTGTCTAACCTCTGGCAGTCTCCCGCCTCGTCAATTGTCACATATCGTACAAAAGGGTTGCGTTGGTCGTTCATTGTTTCTACAATCACGTTTGGCTTTAATTCCGACAGGTAACGTTTGTCATTAAAGCCTTAAAAATCGCCTTTTCTTCCGCTGTGATACGCGGTGTCCGGCGATATTAAAGGAAGCCGTTTAATAATGCCACGCATCGCGCTTTTTTGCATCGTCGCTTAAGCGACCCCGATGGCGAGCCATGATGTTGCGAGAAACGGGTTAGCCCCGTTGCCATGATGGATGATTGTATCGGTTCAAAAGCCGCCGGCAAAATCGCTTCCGACTTGTTATTAACGTTTTAAAAACTAACGCGCCCGCATTACCGAGATCGGCATTGGTGCGCGTGACACGAACAACATCGCGCGGAGCCAATTCTATTTTTGCGCCGCGCGCTTTGCGGAAAAGCCCAAGTACCCCGGAGCTTTTCTAAAGTTTAAGTACGATGGATCAGAGTATTACGGTGACAAATTTACTGTCAAAACAACGAGCTAACCCATCTTTTTTACTCGCCAAATCAAGCATTTGGCGTTGTTTGTTTCCGCCCAAAACATCAGGCGGTGTGTCACGCTTTATTTAAAAGATCGTATTAAAAATACGCTTTTGTTGCCTCCCGATCTTCCTCACCGCGTCGCGCCAGAGGATACAAAATGAAAAGAATGTTGTTTAACGCAACGCAAGCAGAAGAACTGCGCGTGGCGATTGTGGACGGGCAAAAACTGATCGACCTGGATATCGAATCCGCAGGCAAAGAACAGCGCAAGTCCAATATCTATAAAGGCGTCATCACCCGCATCGAACCTTCCTTAGAAGCCTGTTTTGTCGATTACGGCGCGGAACGTCACGGCTTTTTACCCTTCAAAGACATCCCTCGCCAAACCCAAGGCAGAGACGAGGGGCGTGTTTCCGACTCCCTGCGCGAGGGGCAAGAGTTAATTGTCCAAGTCGATAAAGACGGTCGCGGCAACAAAGGCGCGGCTTTAAACGGTTATATCTCGCTTGCCGGTCGTTATCTTGTCTTAAAACCCAACAATCCGAAAAGCGGCGGCGTGTCGCGTCGCATCGAGGGCGACGATCGAAGCGAACTGCGCGATCAATTAAATAAATTGGATTTACCCTCCGGCATGAGTGCCATTGCGCGCACCGCGGGCATTGGTCGCACCGTCGAGGAATTGCAGTGGGATTTAAATTATCTGATGCAGCTTTGGTCGGCAATTGAAGACGCGGCGCGGTCACAAAAAGCCCCCTTTTTGATTTATCAGGAATCCTCGCTGGTGATCCGTGCGATCCGCGATTACTACAAACCGGAAATCGGCGAGATTTTGGTGGACACCAAAGAAATCTACGATCAGGCGCAACAGTTCATGCAACACGTGATGCCCAACGATGTGCAACGCGTCAAGCTCTACCATGATGATGTCCCGCTTTTTTCGCGCTTTCAAATCGAGCATCAAATTGAAACGGCGTATGGGCGCACGGTGGCACTGCCCTCGGGCGGCGCGATTGTCATCGACCACACCGAAGCCTTGGTTGCCATTGATGTCAACTCGGCGCGTTCCACGCGCGGCTCGGACATCGAAACCACGGCCTTTGAAACCAACTTGGAAGCGGTCGAAGAAGTCGCGCGTCAATTGAGGTTGCGCGACTTAGGCGGCTTGATTGTGATTGACTTCATCGACATGGAAAGTCAAAAGAATCAACGTTTGGTGGAAGAGCGGCTACACGAAGCCTTGCGCTATGATCGCGCCCGTGTGCAGATCAGCAAAATATCGCGCTTTGGCTTGCTGGAACTCTCACGCCAACGCTTGCGTCCGGCGCTTGCCGAAACCTCGCACATTTCTTGTCCGCGTTGTCACGGCATTGGTCACATTCGTGGCACGGAATCCACCGCGTTGCACATTTTGCGCATCATCCAAGAAGAAGCGATGAAAGAAAACACCGCGCAAATCGTGGCGCAAGTGCCGATTGATGTCGCCACTTATTTGTTGAATGAAAAAAGAAACGATGTCTTGATGGTCGAAGCGCGTTGCAAAGTCAATGTGCTTTTGGTGCCGAACCGTCACTACGATACCCCCAATTTCTCGATTGAACGTTTGCGGATTGACGAACTCGCCGCCGACGCGCCCTTACCTTCGTTTGAGCGTATTGATTTACCCGAAGAAACCGATGTGATCCGTGAGAAGAAGGAAAAAGAAGAAGCCAAAGACGCGCGTCAAGAAGCAAAAGTGAAAGGCATCACGCATGAAGCCCGTCCGGTCGAGCCGAAAAAATCTCTTTTTGCGCGCTTTATGGCGTGGTTGAACACGCCCGCCGAAACCCCCGCCAAACCTTCAACCTCTTCGGAAAAAACGTCGGATAAATCGCGCCGCGCACGTGAGGACGACCGCGGCGACCGCCGCCAAAAAACGCGTGGCGATAAAAACGATCGCAATGAACGCGGCGAACGCAATGCGGATCGCGCTGAACGCAACAACGATCGCAACGGTGAGCGGGGAGAATCCAACGGACGCGGCAACGCGCGCGGTGAAAGAAAATCAACCCCCCGCGATGAGCCTTCTTTATCGACCGACAACAAACGCGACAACCATCGCGGCAACCGTCGCGCGTCCAACGAAAACGAGGAGACCCCGAAGAATACCCGCGGTGAACGAGGCGATCGCGCGGAACGTCCTGAACGTTCGGAGCGTTCGGCAAGCGACAACGCGCGCGGGAATGAGCGCAACGGCGAGAAAAACGAGCGCAATGCCGAACGTTCGGAGCGTCGTTCGCGTCGCGGCGATCCTTTGCCTCAAACCACGGAGAATGCCGCGCCTGAAGAAGTCGCCCCAACGGGCACGCGCGGCAACAAACAACGTCAACCGCGTCGCGCGAAAAACGAAGACCTCTTAACCGAAGCCTTACCCGTGGCAGCCGTGCCGGCCGTTGAATCCGAAGTCTCCGAGGCAAGCGCCGCGCCCGCTCTTCCTTCGGGCGACGTGAATTTATCCCATTTAGCGTTTGTGGTGGATAAAACCCCCGCGGAGGTTGCCGAGGTCAAAGAACCGCGCGCTGAAGAATCCGGCGAGTCTTTGCTTTATTCCGAGGATCGCCGCCGTTCCAACCGTCGCGGCATTCATGGTCGCCGGATGGGGCGCAATCGCAAATCGGAAGATCGCGCGGGACATCACGGGCACGCCGCCGGCGAAACCTCGTCGGAGTTGCCGGAATTGGACGCCGAAGAGATGCCGACACTCACGTTTGTCGACACCAACATTGATCGCGTTCTTCCGCCGGACACGTTCTCGTCGTCCTCGTCCGCCACGTTGAATCGCCCCGCCCATGAAGGTCATGCACATCCCCCTCATGCCGATGCAGGGGCGAAGATCACTGCCGGCGCGCCCAATCTGGACGCTTTCATCAAACATCAGGCGGCGGTGGTTTTGCAGCCGGAAACGATGCCGGAGAAACCCTTAAAGCCGGACTTACCCAAAGCCTTGGCGTCTGAAAAAGCCATTGCCGTTTCGGTGGCCCACGCGGTTTCCGAGTTGCCCGAACGCGCATCTTCGACGGATTTTCACGTGTCTTTAACGCCTGATCTTTCGAGCGCGGGCTTACACATGGTCGAAACGCGCGCGTCTGCCGCCGGTATCGAAACGGTATCGGAAGCCCCGCGGGTCAAACGCGAGCGCCCGCCGCGCCAAGTCGTTGAAGAAGCGCCTTTGAAGTTGGTGGAAACAAAAAAATAATCACGCTTTCCGCTCCGTTTTTGCAGTCTTAAAAAGCGGAGCGGAATGTGCGCCGGCGCATGGATATTTGTGACACAAAACGCCTACCCAAACGCCTACCCAAGCATTTTTGGTTGGAAAAAGTTGGGGACAACGCTTTAGCGCATTGATTTTAAAGGGGATTTTTGGTGGCGCGTCAGGGATTCGAACCCCGGACACAAGGATTATGATTCCTCTGCTCTAACCGACTGAGCTAACGCGCCAAGAGATGATTGCTCAAAAAAAGAGTTTTGGATTTTCCACGATTTTGTCGATCGCGTCAATCCTCCCCCCTTTCTTTTGGGCTTTTGATCTTTTTGCAAAATCCCTCGTTTGCGCGAGGGTGTTGGGGCTCTCATTGCGTCGCCCTCAAAAGCGCACTATAATCCACCGCTGGATTGAATGAATGTGTCCACGTAATTTTATGAATTTATCGGTTTTCTTCTTGTCGTTGGATTGGCGCGTGACTTTTTCCCGCGCCTATTTCTATTTTTATTCGGCACGCTAAGAGAATCGTCTGCGATTTTAAAATTTCCATCCAATTTTTCAAACCGGGCGAACCAAACGTCCGGTTTTTTTATGTCCCAAGTACAGGAGTTTTTATCCATGATTATTGTGATGCAACCTGAAGCCAACGAAGAAATGATCGCCGGCGTTGAAGCAAAGATTCTTTTGCATGGCTTGAATGTCCACGTGTCGCGCGGTACGGAACGTACTTTGATCGGCGCCATAGGAGACGAGCGCAAACTCGATCCCAAAGTTATCGAAAGTCTGCCCGGGGTGGAGCGCGCCCTCCACATCGTCAAGCCCTATAAGCTCGTCGCGCGGGAATGGCATCACGCGCAAACGGTCATTCAAGTCGGCAACGCCACCCTAGGCGACAATGCCGTATGCGTGATTGCGGGACCCTGCTCGGTGGAAACCGATGAACAAATGCTCGCCTCCGCTGCCGCCGTTGCCCGTTCCGGTGCGCGCATGATGCGTGGCGGCGCGTTCAAACCACGCACAAGCCCTTATACCTTCCAAGGCAAAGGGGTCGAAGGGTTGACGATGCTCAAAAACGCCGCGGCAACCGTTCATTTACCCGTCGTCACGGAATTGATGGACGTGCGCATGTTAGACACGTTCTTGGAAAAAGGCGTGGATGTCATCCAAATCGGCGCGCGCAATATGCAAAATTTCGACCTTTTAAAAGAAGTCGGGCGCGTGGACGTGCCGGTCGTCTTGAAGCGCGGACTCTCCGCCACCATCAGTGAATGGCTGATGTCTGCCGAATACATCGCCGCAGGCGGCAACCATAAAATCATTTTCTGTGAACGCGGCATTCGTACCTTTGAAACGGCGTATCGCAACGTGTTGGACATCACCGCCATTCCCGTCCTCAAACGCGAAACCCACCTGCCGGTGATTGTTGACCCCTCACACGCCGGCGGCAAAGCGTGGATGGTGTCCGCGCTCTCATGTGCGGCCGTGGCGGCAGGCGCAGATGGTCTGTTGATTGAGGTTCATCCTTCGCCGGTGAACGCGTGGTGCGACGCCGATCAAGCCTTGTCGCCCGACGAATTTTCTGTATTGATGAAGAAACTTTCCGCCGTTTGCACCGCGATCGGAAGAACGTTATAGGCATTTAGAGGTTGAACCTCTTTAGCGTCCCCGCAACAAAAAAGGCGAATCACTCGCCTTTTTTGTTGCCCGCTTAAAACGGGCGGGGTGGAACTTAAAAACAAACAACGAAATTACTTAGTTGCCAAAACCGCAGCAATGATCGCTTTAATATCATCGTCAGACGCTGCCACAACCGCGTGCGATTTGCCGTCCGCACCTTTGCCGGTCTTTAACTTGGTGAATAAAAGGTTGGCAGCATCGGCATTCCCGGCGTATTTTGCCGCGCTGTCTTTAAAGCTGGGACCAACTTTTTTGGCTTGCGCGTCATGGCAGGCAAGGCAGTTTTTGCTCTTTAAAAGAGCACTCGCGTCTTGCGCCATTGCGCCACCCGCTAAGAAAGCGGCAGAAAGTGCAACCGGTACTAAAATACTAAGTTTCATAGTTTCTCCTGTTAAAACAACATAACGAAAAATAACCCCGACACGTATAAAACGTTATGGAGCTTTGTGAGCGACGCCTTGATGGCAGTCGATACAAATTTGCCCGCCCTCCAAAGCGGTTTTGTGCATATCCGCCAAGTAATCCTTTTCGGGATTGTTGAGCTCCGCCATGAAATGACACTTGCGGCATTCTTGCGCTTGATTCGCGCGCATTCTTGCCCATTCACTTTCTGCCATCTCTTTGCGCTTGGCTTCATACTTCTCCGGCGTATCAATCACGCCGGCGAAATGCCCGTAAACCTCTTTAGACGCCTTCATCTTACGCAGTATCTTGGGGATAAACGCTTCCGGTATGTGGCAATCGGAACATCCCGCGCGAACCGCGTATTCGTTGGTGTAATGCTTGGAGGCTTTCCACTCTTTTGCCGCGTCGTTTGCGTGACACGTTGAGCAAAATTCGTTTGAGCCTGTTGCGTGTAACGCATAATTAGTGCCACCTAATCCCGCCACGCCAATCACCACGCCAATGACTACCCAAAAAATGACTTTTTTCATAATCGATTTAATTCCTCTACGATTAAAAATTGCTTAAAACCAAACATAAATTTTTCGTTTTTTTTGCAGCAAACTCCTTTGCGACAAAAATACAACAAGAGACCTTCGCAAAACTCCCAATCACGGTCTATCCAAAACGATGAGTTTTGCGAAGGTCTCAATAACGAAAAAACTCGGTTTTTATCCTAACACGCAAGAGCGATTTTGAGATTCGGCAAGCCCCATTAGACCTGTCACCAATCGGCGACAAACCGTCATTCTCTGATCTACATCAAAAAAGAGAGCGGTCAAACCCGCTTTTAAAAATCCCTTTTGTGAGTATGGCGTAAGAAAAAACCCCTCCCTCCCGCGTCAGTTAAAAACGGTATAATGCCAACCTCGTTTAATGCTCTATTTGGAGTTTCCCATGTCTTCATCTTCAACCGTTTTTTATCCTCCTCTCTTACAAGCCTACTGCCCGACGATTCAAACGGGCATTTTCAAAAAAGCGCTGATCGTTCTATTGGGTTCTGTCGCGCTTGCCGTTTCCGCCAAACTTGCCTTGCCGGTCGGCGTGATTCCCTTCACGATGCAAACTTATGTAGTCATGGTGTTGGGGGCTTTATTAGGGTCGCGTCTGGCAACCGCTTCCGGGCTTTTGTATTTGGCCGAAGGGCTTGCCGGTCTGCCGGTGTTTGCCTCCGGCGGCGGATGGGCTTATTTGTCCAGCCCCTCTTTCGGATTCTTATTAGGTTTCATCGTGGCGATGTTTTTCATCGGGTGGATGACCGAGCGCGGTCAGGGGCGCGGGCTTTTGAGTAGCCTTGTCATCATGACCCTCGGTCACGCGATATTGTTCGCGTTCGGCGTGGCTTATCTTTCGGCATCGTTGGGGCTCTATCAAGCGTATCAGGTCGGGTTCGCGCCGTTTATTCTTGCTTCTATCATCAAAACCGTGATGGCTGCGCTCACGGTCGCGGCACTCTGGCGCATTCACGCCGCTCGTCGTGCGCGTTAAACATTTCGTTCCCAAATAACCCTGTACTCAAAAACCGCCAAAAAGTAAAAATTTGCTTTTTGGCGGTTTTCTCATTTCTTTGCGGTAATCATGCCCTGACGAATCAGCCGCGCGCGCAAGATGTTGCGGCTGATGCCCAAAAGCGAGGCTGTGCGCACTTGGTTTTTGTGGCAATGCTCAAAAGCAGAAGCAATCACCAACGCCTCAATGCGGTCAAAAAGTTCCGGCGCATCTTCTTCATAGAGCGCGGCAAGCGCGTTTTTCAACTGCAAAAACCCCGCATGAAGCGGGTCGCGGGACGCGTGGCTTTCATGATTTTCAGGTGACTGCGGCGACACGGAAAAATTCAAAATTTCCGGCGTGATGACTTTATCGCGCGCCATCAACAACGCGTAATGAATAACGTTTTCCAATTCCCGAATGTTGCCTCGCCAAGCGTGCGCTAGCAATTTTGCTTCTGAGGCGGATGAAAGCGTAAAACTCCCTTCCCCCGACTGCCGCGCAAACTGCGAAATAAAATGACGGGCAAGCGGCAAAATATCTCCGGGACGCTTGGCAAGCGGCAACAATGATAATTGCACGACCTGCAAACGATAAAAAAGGTCTTCCCGAAAACGCCCCAAACGCACGGCTTCCTCAAGCCGCACGTTGGTGGCCGCGATGATACGCACGTCAATCGGCGTGGGACGGCGTGACCCTAAACGAGCCACCTCCCGCTCTTGCAATACCCTTAAGAGTTTGACCTGAGTGTGCAACGGTAAGTCGCCGATTTCATCCAAAAAAATCGTCCCTCCGTGGGCGGCTTCAAACCACCCTGCGCGCGCGCCAAACGCGCCGGTGAACGCTCCTTTTTCGTGACCGAACAACTCACTCTCGATCAAGGCGTCCGAGAACGCGCCGCAGTTGACGGCCACAAACGCCTTGCCGCGACGTGCAGACAGCGCGTGAACATGACGCGCAATCAATTCTTTGCCCGTCCCGGTGTCGCCGATGATGAGCACGTTTGCCTCGCTGGGCGCGATCCGCTCGATCTGTTTTAAAAGCAATGCCGAGCTTGGGTCTTCAAACACCAAAGCGCGCGCGCGAAAAAAAGGCGCGTCAACAGAATCGGGCATGGTGATGAGACTCACCCGATCTTTAATCAATGCTTTGAGGCGATCGTGGCGCGTGTCGGAGTGAAGGGATAGGGCGTCCATAAGTAAAAATCACGACCCAAAAGAAATCGACCGGGTGACCGTGACCCTTTTAAAAAAAGTTTTTGGCATAAAACCTTCGTGTGTTTAGAGGGAAATGCGTTAAAACCCAAGTGACAGACAAGAGGCTTGGGCGTCTTTGAGGCATTGTCGTCCTGAATGCATATAAAGTCAATATGTAAAGTATGTTTTTTTATGGGGCGGGAAAAGAAGGGCGGTTCGCGGAGCGTGCGGCAATGTTTCCTGTTGGTCGGTCACCTGCCTTTTTGCCGCTTGCTGACCTCTGATTCCCCGTCCCCACACAAAAGTCGGTAATATAGCGCGAGGAGTTTATTGCATGATTATTCGCTCGTTACTCGATACCGATCTCTACAAATTCACGATGATGCAGGTGGTGTTGCATCAGTTTCCGCAAGCCGAAGTGGCGTACCGTTTTAAGTGCCGCAACAAAGAGGTTGATTTGTCTCCGATAGCCGACCGCGTGCGTGAAGAAATCGCCTCTTTGACTTCGCTTAGATTTCAGCCGGACGAGCTTGATTACCTGCGTGGTTTTCGCTTCATCAAAAGCGATTTTGTTGATCTTTTGGAGCTTTATCGGTTTAACGAACGCTTCGTTAAAATCGAATCCGGCGGGCAGATCGAAAACGGGCTTTCCATCACCATTGAGGGACCTTGGCTTCACACCATTTTGTTTGAAATTCCGATTTTGGAAATTGTTTCCGAAGCCTATTATCAGCATACTTATCCGGGGTTTTCCTTGGATGAGGGACGCAAAAGGCTCGCCGATAAAATTGCCTTGTTTCGGGAAGTCAACGACCCTGAATTTAAAATCGCCGACTACGGTTCGCGGCGGCGGTTTTCCTTTGCATGGCAGGAAGAAGTCATCCGCAGTCTTAAAGATCATCTGCCGGAATCGTTTGTCGGCACCAGCAATGTTTTTTTCGCGCGCGCGTTGGGGCTCACGCCGTTGGGGACGATGGCGCACGAATATCTGCAAGCGTGTCAGGTGGTCGGACCCCACCTGCGCGATTCGCAAACTTTTGCCTTTAACACGTGGGCGCGGGAATACCGTGGAGACTTAGGTATTGCTTTATCCGACGTTTACGGAATCGCGCCCTTTTTGCGCGACTTTGATTTATTTTTCTGCAAACTTTTTGACGGCGTTCGACATGATTCCGGCGACCCTTTTGTGTGGGGCGACAAAATGATTGCGCATTACGAAGCCTTGCGTGTTGACCCGAAAACCAAAACCATCATTTTTTCGGACGGCTTGACCCCCGATCTTGCCATAAGACTATTCCACTATTTCAAGGGTAGAATCAAAATGTCGTTTGGAATAGGCACCAATTTTACAAACGACCTCAATCTGCCGGCGTTGCAAAACGTCATTAAGATGATTCGTTGCAACGGGCAGTCCGTCGCAAAATTAAGCGATTCCCCCGAAAAAACGATGGACGATGACCCGATGTACACGAAGTATCTGCGCGAAGTTTTTCAAATGCCGGAAGGATAGCCTCCATTCAACCCAAACAAACCCGGAACATTCTTTGACGAACACCAGACATGACGATACCCGACCCCAAATCCTTTTCTGACTTAAACGCAGATACGGTCACGCAAGCGCAAGCGGCGACTGCCACCAAACTTGAACCGACCGCGAACAGGCGGTTGCGTCGCAACGACATTCTCAAACTGATGATTGCGGACAAGTTAATCTCCTACGAGACTGCGCAAAAATTTGTCAAGGTGCGCGCGAACGCGCACGGGGAACCGCTTGACCGCATCGCCTTGCAACAGTGGCGCTCTTTAAAGCCCCCCTATCCCGAACTCACGGTGGAGTTTTTGGTCGAGTGGCTTGCGGGAAAGTTA
>JAIRPA010000041.1 GCA_031257235.1 Burkholderiales bacterium
ACTTAAAAAAACGAGAAAATAAAACGCTTCATTCAAGCATTGAAGTTTGACGAAGAGCTTATTTTAATAGTCGGCTTGTTTCACGCCAATCGGGAAGATGATCGGTGAGCAATTGCCAAAAGTCCGATGAGTGATTGTGATGCACCAAATGGCAAAGTTCATGCACCACCACATAGTTCAAACACGTCATCGGTTTTTCAATCAGTGCGATGTTGATCGTAATGCGGCGGGTTTGCGCCGTACAGGTTCCCCAACAAGATTTCATTGTGCGAAGGGTGATTTTATTGACCTTAACCCCGATTTTTTCCTGCCAATCATCAATCAAAGGTATGACTGAATTGTTTATTAAAGATCGTTGCCAATTTTCTACCGCCTTTTTTCGTTGTTGAACGGAGGTATGAAAGGGGACACAGACATTCAGCGAATCCCCCTCAACAAAAACACGCGGTTGATCGCAGGGGTCTTCTTCAATGATCCTCAAATGAAGCGGGCGACCCCATAAAAGAATGACTTCTCCGGAAACAAACCGGCAAGGGCGCTGTTTTTGTGCTTCATGAATCATTTGACGTTGTTGCGCAATCCACCTTTGGTGTGCTTGCACAAACGCGATAATCTCTTTTTGTCCGGCGCGACGCGGCGCGGACACACGAACGGTGCCATCCGGCAAGACGCGAAGATTTAAGTTTTTGCGGCTTCGACGAACCAGTTCGATTTTGTCATCAAAAAAATCGTTGTGTTGCCGGTTAAACAATAGAGCCATGATGAGGTTGACGCAATAAAAAAATAGCGCGGTTTTAATCGACCGCGCCATTCTTTATATAGCAAAACGTGTTAAGCCGACAATTTTGCCACAGAAACACCTAAGGCTTTGGCCACTTTGCTCACGGTTGCCGCACGCGGATTTAATGATTTTTCAATCACCGCATATCCGCCTTGGGTCATGCCTAAACGGCGGGCAACTTCAGCCTGAGACAAGCCTAAACGCTCACGTTGCACGCGAATCGGGGTCACGACGCCTTTGCCGGAGGAGGGTCTGCCCACCGGTCTTTTTCCAGCAACGGCAGCTTTGCCCGATTTGTTTTGAGACGCGGCTTTTGAAGCACCGGTTAATTTTGCGTATTCTTCTACGGTTAAAAGAACATATAAGGGTTTTCCGCTTTTATCGGGCAGAATTCTTGGTTTTGCCATTTTTATTTCCTTTCACAATTGAGTCATTAGTTAGAAGGTCGACCTATTTAGAGAACCTATTCTTGGATCGACATGCCGGTAAGTATAACAATAGGAATTTAAATAATCCATAGATTTAAAAGAAAATATGCGACCCATGATCAATTTTGAGTAAAATAGAATCTATTCTTCGTTGATACCTATAAACAATTCTTATGGCTTCCACACATTTTGTTTATATAGCACAATGCGCCGATAGCACTTTGTACTGCGGTTATACGACCAATATCTCTAAAAGGATCAACGCGCACAACCAAGGCATTGCCGCAAAATATACGCGATCACGATTGCCGGTGAATGTTGTCTATTCGGAATCTTTTTCTTCAAAAAGCGACGCGCTTAAAAGAGAGCTTGCCATCAAACGTCTACCACGCCAACAAAAGCTCAAGTTAATTCAAGGCGACCCATGATGCTTCTTGCTCGCTCGTTATGTTCAAAAATATATGAGTAGTCCATTGGACGTTCGGCTTTTGTTTGTCGTTGGATGCTTATACAAAGCTCAACGTAAAGGATGTGTTCACTTTTTGAGACCCAAGCATAACCTCTCCATTCCGACTAAGAGGGTTTTGCAACGGTCTTTATTGTCCGCCCCTCATCTTAGGTATTGTATAATGCAGTATTAAGACCTCATCCATCAGGAGCAAGTCATGCGGATTTTCTTATTAGCGATTGCGTTATTTTTGTTGCCGGTTTTATCTTTTGCCCAAGCTCAAACGATGTTTCGTTATATCGACGAGACCGGTCGCGTCGTTTATACCGATAAGCCGCCCGCGCCGGATCAACACGTCTCTGACCTCCAACGCAAAAATCCGGGCGGCAATTATATTGAAGTCGATAAAATTCCCTTTGAAACGCGCTATGTGATGGAACGTTTTCCGCTGACCTTATACGCCTCCAACTGCGGCAGTTACTGCGAACAGGCAGAAGCGTTCTTAAAAAAGCGCGGTGTTCCTTATGCCTTTGTAGACACCGGCACGCAAGAAGGCAATAAACAACTGAGAGAACGCGCCGGCAATACTAAAATCCCGTCACTGCAAATCGGAACGGACATTCTTTCGGGTTTTAATGAGGCATCATGGGGCGAGCGTTTGAATCAGGCAGGTTACGCACAAGACGCGGGAGCACGCGACAGCAAAAACCATGTCCAACCCGCCGTCCCCACACCCACTGACAAAAATATCGAAAGCACCGAACCCGCGCTTACCCCTCCCGCCGAGCCGCCTTCCGACGATAACACCACGAACAAATAAGTTCAGTTCGGCA
This sequence comes from Burkholderiales bacterium, assembly GCA_031257235.1. Classification (GTDB taxonomy): domain Bacteria; phylum Pseudomonadota; class Gammaproteobacteria; order Burkholderiales; family Casimicrobiaceae; genus UBA931. The sequence continues at coordinate 2,491 of JAIRPA010000041.1, forward strand.
AAAAGTGAAAATCTACTTTTTGCCGAACTCAAGAACAAGCATTTCAATAAATCGCTGCATCAACCCTAAAGCCTCCGGCGTATCCACGGCATTTTCTTTCGGTAAATTCGGATCGCGTGAACATTCCAACGCCACATAGTCACGCATGATCTCGCCGTCAAATTCGGGATGAAATTGAGTGCTCATCGCGTATTTGCCGTAACGCAAGATTTGATGCGGATCGTGTTTTGAGTACGCCAACACCGTCGCTCCTTGGGGCGGAACCACCACGGTTTGACTGTGCAAAAGATTGGCGGAAAAGCGAGGCGGCAGGGAAGATAACAACGCATCGCTTTTTGCGTCTTCCGTCAAAACGATTTCTTGGGTACCCAATTCCATGCCTTTTTCGTGATAATCCACCACCCCGCCTAAGGCATCGGCTAAGAGTTGATGCCCGTAACACACCGCAAATATCGGTATGTTCGCCTCAAACACCCGCTTTAACCATTCGCCCGCCGCCTTGCTCCAAGCGCACCGATCCGTCACCATCGCGGGCGAGCCCGTCACCAAAACGCCGCTATAATCAAGAGGACTTCTCAATACTTCCCCGCGCTCGACGTGAATGACTTGATGAGGTTTTCGCATAAGATTCCCAAAACGCACAAACATTTGATCAAAATTGCCGTGCCGACGCATAATATCTTTGTCGGCGTCCCCCGTCTGCAATACTAATATTGGTTTCATGTGATCGGATATAAGGTAGGGTGGCGTTTACGGGCAGGTCGCGGCGTTGACCAGCATTAACTCCATCGTTTTTCCTTGGCGCACGCCTGACAATTTGACGGTCTGCCCGCCTGCAAAGGGTCGGATGATCAAGCCGCTGATGTCTTCAACGTTGATCAGTGTGATGTCGTTGGCGGTTTTTAATAAGTCTCCACGGCTCAACCCCAACATGGCCGTGTGACCGTTGGCCACTTTGACCAAAATGCCGTCTTGGGTTTTTTCCAAAGGTGCGTAAAAAACCGAAGGATCGTTTAAGGCGCCCTGCAATAATTCCGGGTTTAACTTAACGACTCTTCCTTTGAAATCATTGGGAACGCAGGCATTCTTGGCGGCAGTGACCGCCCCGCTTCTTCGTGTGGATTCTCCGACACGTTCGCTCATGCCGGCGGCTCTTCCGACCGATCGTGCCGCTCTGTTGGGTTTGTCGGCTTGATCGGAAGAAGGGGCTTTGTCGGGCACCTGAACCCCTTCCGGGGTTTTGTTGTTTTCTCGAAGTAAAAATGTGCGCTCGGCGCCGTGGTCGTCCCGCAACGTTGCCTCGTTGGCGGCAAGCCGCGTTAAGGTCACGCCGTTGGCGGTTTCGCCGGTGTTTAACACCGCGACTTGATTTTTAGCGCGAAAGACCGCATACCCCTGCCCTTTTTGATCGGAGATGATGCCCAAAAGCCGCCAATCAAAAAACGAGGTTGCCGCTGCCGTGTCCGGTTTTTTTCCAACGCCTTCTTCGCCGAAAAGAGAAGAGGCGCGCAACGTCATCACCGCGTCACCGGAAAATTCCGGCACCACGGCAACAGGCGAAGGGGCTACGATTTGCCAAAACCAATAGGCAAGCGTAGACGCCAACACCACCCATGCCACCGTCCCAAAAAGCCGCGCGGCGAGCCCGTTTAAACGCGAAAGATCAAAAGCCATTACGCTCAACCCATCTCTTTTCATTGAAATCCACGCAAAATTGTATAACAGGATCAGGGGTTCGGCAAAAAGTGAAAACCTACTTTTTGCCGGAAGTGATTACCAAAAAATCGCGGGGGAACCCCGACGATTTTTTGCGGGAAAGGCGGCAGACATACCACGCTTCCGAATGTAACCTCAATCTCTCACCTCGTCATTCTGCGCGTAGCGAAGCGAAAGCAAGCGAAGTCGCAGAATCCACACCGCCGTTCCAACAAAAAATCGTCGGGGTCCCCCCGCGATTTTTTGGATACTTCATCCGCCCAAAAGTAGGGGTTTACTTTTGGGCGTTTTTTTTACTGTAATCCGCCACCCAACGCCTTATAAAGCATGATTTGATTGACCTGCTTGGCAAGCTGCAAATTCACCAAGCCTTGACGCGCGCTGTACATGGAACGTTCGGCATCCAATACATTTAAGTAACTGTCCACGCCTTTTTCGTAGCGGGCGGTGGAGAGCTTTTGACTTGCCTGCGCCGCGTCAAACAACGCCGTTTGCGCGTCTAACTGTTCATCAATCGTCGCACGTTGCGCCAAAGCGTCGGAGACCTCTCTAAACGCAACCTGAATGGCGCGCTCGTATTCGGCAACCGCGATGTCACGCCCGACGTTGGCGGCATCTAAATTGGCAAGATTGCGACCGGTGTCGAATATCGGCAGGGTTAAGTTCGCGGCAAAACTCCACGCGCTGGTTCCGGCGTCAAACAAACCCGACAACGCGTTGCTGGCGTAGCCGGTTTGCGCGGTCAACGCAATACGCGGGAAAAAGGCGGCGCGCGCCGCGCCAATGTTGGCGTAAGCGGCTTTCAAACTGTGTTCTGCCGAGATGATGTCCGGTCTTTGTTTTAATACATCCGACGGCACTTCCCCAAGATTTAAAGCAGGCATCTCGCCGATCTCGACCACCATCTCACCCGTTAAGACTTTCGGCAAGCCTTTGGTGCCCAACAACAAAACCAAAGCGTTGACATCTTGCGCCACTTTGGTGGAATAAGACGCCACGTCCACGCGCGAAGACTCCATCGTCATCTGCGCCTGACGCAAAGCCAATTCCGAAGCCACGCCATGATCGTAACGTGTCTTGATCAACTGATAACTGTCTCGTTGATTTTTCAAGGTTTCACGCGATACTTTTAGATGTTCACGATCCGCAATCAAATTGTAGTAAGCGTTGGCGACATTGGCGATCAACGCGATGCGCGCGCTTTTTAACGCGCTTTCAGACGACAAATAGCTTTCCAACGCCTGATTTTTGAGGCTTGCCACGCGCCCGAATAAATCTAATTCAAAACTGCTGACGCCCAAACCGACAGAATAGGCGTGCGTAGTCGGAATATTGTCGGAGTAACTGCCTTGACCCTGCCCCGACGCCACGCCTGCTAACGTCGGGAATTGATCGGCGCGTTGGATGCGATAAAGTGCTTGTACCCGCTCTACGTTCAACGCGGTGACACGCAAATCACGATTGTTTTGAAGGGCGGTCTCGATCAATTGTTGTAAATCCGCGTTGCCGAAAAACGCGCGCCAAGGGGTCAACCGTGCCGTTTGGTTGCCGGAAGGCGCGGCGGCAAGCCCTTCAATGGACCATTGGTCCGCAACCGGTGCGTCGGGACGCTCATAACTTGGCGTTAGATACGCGCAGCCCGATAAAAGCGCCGCGCTTAACAATAAAGGCAATGTTTTATATTTCATCATTTGAAGTCCTTTTTGCTTCTTTCTTCAATTCTAGGGTATCTAAAAGATTAGGTTTATATTTGAAGATACTTCTCACCACCACGAAAAATACCGGCGTGAAAAACACCCCCAACATGGTGGTTGAAATCATCCCGCCGACCACCCCGGTGCCAATCACGTTTTGCGCACCGGAGCCGGGACCCGCATTCAACGCCAACGGCAACACCCCAAAGCCAAACGCCAACGAGGTCATCAACACGGGACGCAAACGAATATGCACGGCTTCCAGCGTGGCGTCGATCAAACTCTTGCCGTGTTTTTGCGCTTCTTTGGCAAACTCCACGAGCAAAATGGCGTTTTTAGAGGATAGCCCGATAATCGTCAACAGCGCCACTTTAAAGTAAACGTCGTTTGAAAATCCGCGCAGGAAAATCGCAATAATCAACCCTAAGATGCCGACCGGGATCACCAACACCACCGACAACGGAATCGTCCAGCTTTCATACAATGCCGCCAAACACAAGAACACCACCACAATGGATAACGCGAATAACAACATTTGCGTGGAGCCTGAGGCGCGTTCCTGAAAAGAGGTTGCCGTCCACGACATCCCCACGCCTTTGGGCAATTTGGCCACCAAGGCTTCCATCGCGTCCATCGCCACGCCGGAGCTTTCTCCCTGAACCGCCTGCCCTTGAATTTCCATCGCGGGAACGCCGTTATAACGTTCCAAGCGCGGAGAGCCGTAACGCCATTCTGTGGTGGCAAAGGAAGAAAACGGCACCATCTCGCCTTGGTTGTTGCGCGCGTACCACGATTTTAAGTCGTCAGGCATCATGCGGTATTGCGCGTCGGCTTGAATGTAGACTTTTTTCACGCGATCGTTATTTAAAAAGTCATTGACGTAAGACCCACCCCACGCCGTGGCAAGCGTGGCGTTAATCATGGACTGCGGCACCCCAAAGGCTTGCGCTTTGGTGTGATCAATATTGATTTTTAACTGTTGGGTGTCTTCCTGACCATTCGGACGCACTGACACCAACTTAGGATGTTGCGCCGCCATACCCAATAATTGATTACGCGCTTGGGTCAAGGCTTCGTGACCCAAACCCGCCTGATCTTGCAGGAACATGTCAAAGCCTTCGGCAAAACCCAATTCAGGAATGGCGGGCGGCACAAACGCGTAGGCTTGCGCGTCTTTGAGACGCATCGCAAACGCGACTGAGGCACGTTGCGCAACCGCAGGCGCGCTTAAATCTTTGGAGTGATTCAAGCCGACTTTTCGCAACAAGCGTGCAAAGACCGATTCGCTTCGTTCTTCCCAATCTTTGAGCTGCACCATCATGAATCCCATGTTTTGCCCGGTGCCCGCCGGACTAAACCCGGCAACAAGCATCATCCCCTGAACGACATCCTCTTCTTCTTTGAGCAGATATTGCTCCACCTGATCGGCAACCTTTAACGTTTGTTCTTGGGTCGCGCCCGACGGCAACATGATCATCCCCATGATCGCGCCTTGATCTTCTTGCGGTAAAAATGAAGTCGGTAATCGTGAAAACAAAATGCCGACCACAAACGCCACACCGACAAACACACACATCATCACGGTTCGCGCTTTTTTTCCGACCAAACGCCCGACCAGCGATTGATACAACAAACTGTTTTTATCAAAGAAGTGATTAAACCACGCAAAGAATTTATCGAGGATGAGATTGAACCAACCAAAAGCGCCCTCATGAGAGCGAAGATGTCCGCGATCCGCTTGTTTTAACACCGTCGCACACAACGCGGGGGTTAATACAATTGCGATCATGAACGACAACAACAGTGCCGAGGCAAGTGTGACCGAGAATTGCTTATAGATGACCCCGGTCGCCCCGCCGAAAAACGCCATCGGCACATACGCGGCACACAACACCGAGACCACACCCAATAACGCGCCGGTGATTTGCGTCATGGATTTTCGGGCGGCGTCTCGCGGCGATAAGCCTTCTTCTTCCATCAGACGCTCAACGTTTTCGACCACCACAATGGCGTCGTCCACAATCAAACCAATCGCCAAGACCAACGCAAACATGGTCAACATGTTGATCGAAAAACCAAACACCGCCAACATCCCGAACGTTCCCAACAACACCACCGGCACGGTGATCATCGGCACCAGCGTGGCGCGCAAACTTTGCAAAAACACGAACATCACGCAGAACACCAAAAAGATGGCGATCAACAATGTTTTGCGCACTTCCTCAATGGAAGATTCAATAAAAGGCGTCGTATCATACGGATAAACCGCCACCATGCCCGGCGGAAAAAACGCGGAGAGTTCATTGACTTTATCGCGGATGCGTTTGGACGTTTCAATGGCGTTTCCGCCCGGCGCCAAATTGATCCCTATCCCTGACGCAAGTTTGCCGCTGTATCGCGCTTGAAAGTTATAAGACTCGCTGCCGATTTCAACGCGCGCCACATCTTTTAAGAAAACGCGCGAGCCGTCCGACTCCACGCGCAATAATACATTTTCAAATTCTTGAACGGTTTGCAAACGACTTTGTACCGTGATGGTGGCGGTCAACTGCTGACCTTCCACCGCCGGCGTGCCGCCTAATTGCCCGCCGGAAACTTGTATGTTTTGATCTTGGATGGCGTTACTGATGTCAAGGGGCGTCAATTTGTATTTAAATAATTTATTCGGATCAAGCCAGATTCTCATCGAGTACTGACCACCGAACAATTGCACGTCGCCAACACCGTCTAAGCGGCTGATCGGGTCTAAGATGTTTGCCGAAACATAGTCCGAAAGATCAACGTTATTCATACTGTTGTCTTCCGAATAAAAAGCCACCGCCATCAAAAAGCTCGCTGAGGCTTTGCGCACACGAACCCCCATGCGCTGAACTTCGGAGGGCAATAGAGGCAACGCCGATTGCACGCGGTTTTGGACTTGGACTTGCGCCATATCGGGATTGGTGCCCGTATCAAACGTCAATTTGATGGCGGCGTTCCCATAGGCGTCGCTGGTGGACGCCATATACAAAAGGTGATCCAAGCCTTTCATTTGTTGCTCGATCACCTGTGTCACGGTGTCTTCGACCGTTTTGGCGGATGCCCCCAGATAACTTGCCGAGACCTGAACGGTGGGCGGCGCAATATCGGGATATTTGGAAATGGGCAAGCGCGACATGGCCAGCGCGCCCGCAATCGAAATAATAATGGCGATCACCCACGCAAAAATCGGGCGATCAATAAAAAAGTGCGAAACATTCATTCGGTGAACCTCAATTACTTAGCGGTGGAATCAGTTGCCGGAGCAACCACGTTTGAGGCGGTCGGCGCGTTGGGGTTGGGTTGGCTTGTCGCCACCGGCACCGGGTGGACGACCATTTCCGGGCTTCTTAATTTCTGCGCGCCTTCGACCACCAACAAATCGCCGGCTTCAACACCGGAAGTCACCAGCCATTCTCCGCCGGACAGTTCTTGAACCTGAATGATTCGCCGATCAATTTTATTTTCTTTGGTCACGACCAAAACCAAGGGCTCACCTTTTTGTGTGCGTTGCAACGCTTTTTGCGGAATGGTGATCGCTTGCTCGTTGACGCCGGCTTCCAAAACCGCGCGCACATACATGCCGGGCAATAAGTCCATTTTCGGATTCGGAAACAACGCGCGAAGCCCGATCATGCCGGTCGCGGCGTCCACCGACACGTCGGAAAATTCTAATATGCCCGTCTCTTGATAAGTTCTGCCGTCCTCCAACACCAATTTCACCACCGCCTGCTTTTTATCGTCGGTGGTTAAAAGCCCTGCCTCAATGCTGCGTTTTAACTTGAGCCATTCCACGCTGGATTGCGTCACGTCCACATACATAGGATCAAGGGTTTGTATTTTGACCAACGCCGTGGCTTGACTGGCCACCACTAAGGCGCCGGGGGTGACATCCGACTTCCCGACACGCCCGGAAATCGGCGCGGTCACGCTGGTGTAGTTTAAGTTGATGCGCGCGGTTTCTCTTGCCGCTTTGGCGGACTCTAAATCGGCAAGCCCTTGCTTATACACCGTATCGGCGTTATCAAATTCCTGCTGGCTCACCGCTTTGGTTTTCACCAGCTCCGCGTAGCGATCCGCCGTGATTTTCGCCTGATTCAAATTGGCTTCGGCTTTTTGATAAGCCGCGTCCGCGCTCATGTAGGTGGCGCGATAAACCGAAGGATCAATTTGATATAAAACTTCGTGGGCTTTGACATCTCCGCCTTCCGTAAAGAGACGTTTTTGGATGATGCCGCTGACTTGAGGGCGCACTTCCGCAACCTGATAGGGGGAAGTACGACCGGGCAGTTCCGTCGTCACGACGAGTTTGCGCGGCGTGACTTCAATCACGCCCACTTCGACGGCATTCATGCCGGAAGCGGCAGGCGCAGTGCCGTTCCCTTTTCCACAACCGGAAAGAATAAGTCCCGCAAGGGTGGCGACGATCACAGATTTTGTTAAGTGTTGCATGAGTGTTTCCTTTAAAAAACAATGGATGATCCATTAAATGAGTCTCTTAAAAATAACTTAAAAGAATCTTAAACATTGATACAAAAGTATAAAAATATAAAAAGTATTTATTGTGTCACGCACGGTTGACTCCCGGAGGTTTCAACCATTTTATCGATGGCTTCACACACTTTGACCAACGTTGCTTCATTGACGGATTGCCATTCAAAAAAGC
>JAIRPA010000015.1 GCA_031257235.1 Burkholderiales bacterium
GTGGGAGATTCTTAAAAAGTACCGAGCAATTATTATTTCGGTCACAATATTCTTCGCGTGTGACATTGCCGTTATGGCAACCAATATCTATAGCTCGTATAAAATCGCTGAGTCTGCGGTTTCGATTAACCTTGCCGGTCGTCAACGGATGTTGTCGCAACGGACAACCAAAGTATTATTGCAAATACAAGATGACGTCAATAATAGCTTGCCCACTCAAAAAGACTTACAAGAATTGGGTTTGGTGGTTTTCCTGTTCGATACGACACTGGAAGGTTTCCGCGACGGTAAAGTCGTCACCGGTGGTGATAACAAACCGATCCATTTAGCCAAGGTCGAAACGCCTGAGTCGGAACGTTTTGTTCAAGAGACTTACGCGCTTTGGAATCCCTACTTAAAGTTATTACAGCCGTTGCGCAGCGACATCACCCGAAACGGTGAAGGTCCTCAAGTATCGCCTGATCAATTTGTCGCGCGCGAAACACGCACCTTCTCCAACGATCAATTAACGGAAGTGGTGACTTACGCGCGGGAAAATAACTTAAAGATTTTGGCGGCAATGAACAACTTGACCTCCGATCTTGAAGTGGTGGCGGATAAGCGCGCGTTCCAATTGCGGATCATCCAAATTGTGGGGTTGACCATCGCGTTGATCAACGTCTTGTTCACCTTGATTAAATCCATACGTGACTTAATGCGCGGCGATAGAAACCTGATGATCGCCCGTAAAGAAACGACCGATATTTTGACCACGGTGCGTGAAGGTTTGTTCCTGATTGACCCGAAATTCAATATCGGCGATCAATATTCGCACTCACTGCCTTATATTTTGCGCAGAAATGTCGTGGCGGGCGATTCGTTCTTGGAAGTGTTGCAAGAAATGGTGTCCAAAGAAGTTTTCGATAACGCTCGTGACTATATGGAGCTTTTGTTCGGCGACCGCGTGAAAGAAAACTTAGTCGGCGAATTGAACCCGTTAAGCCGCGTTCAAGTTCAAGGCACCGGCGGCAAGAGCCACTATTTGAGCTTTAACTTCAACCGCGTGGTCAGTGGCGACGATGTCAATCACTTATTGGTGACGGTGCAGGACGTGACCGAAATCGTCACGTTGGGTGCAGAGCTCGAAGCCGTGAAGAATCAGGCGCGTCGTGAAATCGAAGTCTTGTTAGAGCTTTTGAGCAAAGATTCACGCTCGCTCGAACAATTCTTGGCGAACACGGAACAAGCCTTGTCGCAAATCAATGAAAGAATGCGTGCCAATGAAGACTCCGGTCACGGTCGCACCAATTTAATCGGCTTCATCATGCGGGTGGTTCACGGCATTAAAGGTGAAGCGGCGGCACTGAACATCGACACCTTTGAAAGCTACGCACATGACTTTGAACAAGAATTGTCGTTGATGCGTGAACGGGGTGAAGTTCGCGGTGAAGACATGGTTCGCGTGACCGTGTTGCTGGAAGGTTTCTACGAACGCTTGACCGCCATCAGCACGGTGGTGAAACGCCTGATCAAACCGACAGGAACCGCCGCGCCGGTCGTCGAAGAAGAAGCGGCATCCGTGGTCTTTGAAAAACACATCAAACCGTTGGCACTTCGTATCGCACAAGACGCGAAGAAAGATGTCAATGTGAAGTTTGATGTGGCGGCGATCAACACCTTACCGCGTCGTATCATCAATGAGCTGCAATCCATTGCCATTCAATTGGTGCGCAACGCGGTCAAGCACGGGATTGAATCGCCGGAAGAACGCGCCACGCTGGCCAAGTCGCCGCGCGGTGAGATTGCCATCACTTGCCAAGATTTGGGTCAAAGTAAGTTTGCGTTCTTCGTGCGCGATAACGGCAGAGGTATTTCGGTGGACAAGATTCGCCGTACCTTAGTCGAATCCGGTCAAATGAGTGCGCAGGAAGTGGCCAAACTTTCGGCAAAAGAAGTCGTCACACAGATATTCAAGGAGGGGTTCTCTACGGCGCGTGAAGCCGATCGTGACGCCGGTCGTGGTGCGGGGTTGGGTGTTGTGTCTGAAAAGGTGACACTCTTGCACGGGCATTTAACGTTGAGCAGTAAAGCCAATGAATTTGCCGAATTCCGCGTTGTTTTTGAAGTATAAATTGAAAGGGAGGGGGCGTTTATTCTTAAACGCCCTGCAAGGACAAAATGAGACTATTGATTGTTGACGATTCAAATATAATTAGAAGCCGTATTGCGCGTATTGTGTCCGATCCACGCTTACCGGATATCACAATCGTGGGTATGGCAAAAAACGGGGTTGAGGCAATTACGCTGTTGCAACAACACAATCCTGAAATGGTGACGATGGATTTAACCATGCCCGAAATGGATGGAGTAGAATGCACGGAAGCCATGATCAAGATGAATCCTAAACTGAACATTTTGATTGTGTCGGCCTTGAGCGACAAAGCCACGGCGATCAAGGCTTTGAAAAAAGGGGCGAAAGGGTTTTTATATAAACCATTTACGGATGAACAGCTTGTTGAAGCATTTGTTGAGCTGTTGAAATAAGGAAAGAAGGAAGGCAATTCGATGGCTAATGATATTAACGAAAAAGAAATAACGGTATTCGTTGACGCGCTGATTCATTACTTTGTGCAGATTACCGGCGAAAAGGCGGACGTGCGCACGGCGTTTTTAGGAGACGGCGAAGCCTTGCCGGCGCCCCACGAATTTACCGGAATGATTAAAGTTTCCGGGGGGTATCACGGTTTTATCTATTTTTCCGCCGATCGCGTGTTGTTGTCGCGCTTGTTGCTGATTTTGCAAGAGCCGCATCATACCGACGAGCAGATGTTGGACGCGGTGGGTGAAATCGCCAACACCCTCGCCGGCAACGTGAGGAGACATTTTGGCGAACAAATGGAAGTCTCTGTTCCTTCAACGATTCAACACGCAAAGAGTGAACAATTCCAAAACATGGTTCGTTCCCATCCTTACGTGGTCACGATGAAATGGAAACAATACGATGCTTGCGTGATTGTCGATATCGTCAGGACAGCAAAATAGTTTTATTGAAGCGATGTTCGCATCGTTGCTTTAATACGTCTTGTTGGAAAAATCGCCGTGGTGACGGCGATTTTTTTTTGGGGGGGGGGCGGCAAAAAGTGATTCAGGAATCAGAGGTCAGGGATCAGGGATCAGAATGACGAGGTATGGGGCATCGTTGCAAAAGTTTAATTCCGCGTTTTCGGGACGCCGAGGGCGACGTCCCTTACGGCAAACAATCGTCGAGTCCTTGTAAAAGTTGCCCCAATAATAAATATTGATCTAAGGCATTTTTATATAAAATTACACTTTTCGTCGGTTGAGATTTTATATTACTATATTTCCCAACCAGCCCCCCTCATTTCTCGCTTCAAGCAATCTGCGCGAAGGGTTTTCGCATTGCTTGTGGGAGCCGGTTACTCAAACCGCCGTATCTTGTATATGTTGTAATTACGGCTTTCACAATAATTGTATTTTTTCTATAAAGGAGATAGGAATGAAAATGCAATTGAAAATCCTAACCGCAGGTCTTTTATGCGCATGGTCATCAATAGGGTTAGCGCAACCGCTTCAACCTGACCCCAATCCCGTGATGGACGCTTACATCACCGCCGTTGAAAGTGATCCCGCTGTCCAAGCGGTCATCCGGCAATACATGGCGGAAGAAGAAGACCGCTTTAAAGAACACATGGAAATCACGCGGATTGCCTCGCCCTCGCGTCAGGAGTATTACCGCGCCATTGAAATGTATCGACGGTTAAAAACCTTTGGCTTTGCCGACGACGAGCTGGTTTCTACCGCGTTAAACAATTCAGGCGTGATGCCCGGCGCGGCGGTGCAACAGGTGGACGGCTTAAAGGTTTACCAAACCTGCGCCATTGTTCAAGGTTCATGGTCCGGCGCGACCGACGGCACCGGCGGCATTTATGCCCGCCCGAAAGTCGTGCTGGAAGGGCACATTGACACGGTGAACCCCTCACAGATTCCCGACTTTAACCCCGACGCCAAACCCGACCCGTACTACTACGAGCCGGTGAAGCTCCAGCCCTATTGGGATGCCGCGGCGAATAAGGCAACGGTGCTGGTGGAAACCCCGGCAGAGTTAAAAGCGCTTCCCGATGCGTTGAGTTTTGACGCCAACGGAAGAATCATTGACGATGCGTCTTATCAAAAAGCCGTCCAACGTTACGCCAATACTGCCCTTGCCAATAGCGCTGCCCAACGGATTTATGTGCCGGGCTATTCGGATGCCATCGGGAATACGATCGGCGTTTATTGGCTTGCCAAGATGTTCAAAGCCAATCATGTCAAGCCGGTGTACGACGTGTGGTTCTGCTTTACGGCAGGCGAAGAAGGGCGCGGTAATCTTGCCGGAATGAAGCAACTCTACGGGTATAACCAAGACCATGCCGCGATTGATCCTGCGGATAACGGCAAAAACAAATTAAACATCGTCGCCAACATCTCGATTGATGGCGGCAGCGGAACGTTTAATTTTTTGGGCAGTTATCGTTATGAGGTCAACTACAAAGGCGGCAACAAAAACGCGGGCGCCAGAGAAGCGGCAAGAAGAATCGCCAAAATTGCCGATGTGAAATCACCCCGAGAAGAAGGCGCCACGACAGACAACACCACGTACACCGTCGGTATTGCGTATCCTAAAGACGATGGCAGTACGTCGTTTGAAATTGATATGCGTTCGCCGCAAGTGCCGTCGTTGAATATGCTCAAAGATAAGCTCTATCCTATCTTTGGCGTGGGCGACACCACGGCTAACGGGGTCAAGATACAACAGCTTTGGTATGGCGATCGTCCGGCGCATGTTCATCCCGAAAGCCTTGCCACGACCGATCCGATGATCTATGCCAATTGGAAGATACGTTGCGGCACCAACTGCGGCAACAGTTTTTTATCGACGAGTTCATCGAGCTTGAACGATAACATTCCGGCGGCAATGAATATTCCCACGCTGAATTTGAATCTTCATTCAACCGCGGCGGGCGGCGGCGGACACGCCTTCAACGAGTGGGGCATCCGAGGCTCTTTGGTCAATGATCAAACCAACGTTGAGCGTGTTTTGACCTTGTTGCTTGTGGTCGCAGGGTTAAACGATGGCAACGGTGCCGAAATCGTGCCGCCGGCGTACCCCGCTTTAGCGCCCAAACACGACAACACCGTGTGGGATCAGGAAAACATCTGGACAAAGTAAGGAGATCATCATGTCAAAATGCAAATGGCTTTATTTATTGATCGCGGTGGCGTCTACCGCACTTCTTTCCGGTTGCTTTGGGGATAATGACGACATCACCGCCGAACCGGTGACCAAAGTGGACTACACCGTCGCCTTTCAAGGTCCCGGCGGGCACTCGCAAGGCAATTACGGTCGAACCAACGCCTTGCACGCGGCGGCAAGAGCCGTGGTGGCGCTCGAAAACGCCGGCGTGGATTTCTACCTCAAGGATATTCACGGCGGCAATTCGGTGAATGCGATTGCGTCGGACGGCTACATCACCGTGGGGCTTTTAAAAGGGGATGAGGCAGCGTTTGAAACGGCGGTCAAAGCGGCGGCAGAAGCGGGAATGAACGAGGAGAATGCGTTTAGGAACGTCTCGACCGATCAGATCGACAACACCCTTCGCGTGGACATTCGCATCGAATCCATCCCGAAGCAGTGCCGCGGGGCAGGACACGACTCCGCTCAACAAAAACGGCAGGTGATTAAAGCCTGCCGTTTTTTATGGGCGTGCGGGAAGCATCAACGCCCGCTTAATGTGATGGTGTTTAATTTGGTCAAGGTGCCGGCAGAAAAAACCGGAACGCGGCGACGCGGTTTGAACCACGCGCTCCCGATGAAAATGTAAAGCAAGAGCACAAACGCGCCGGAATAATAGCAGGCGGCCCAAATGGATTCTTCTTGGAAGCGAACGCCGGGTAAAACCAGATAACACAGCAGCGACGCCCCCAAAATCAGCATCAAAAAACACATGTGAATTTTGGGCAGGGTTCTGTGCCAGGGTTTGTTGTCGGTCAGCACCAACACCAAAATGCCGACGGTTTCAACGAGGGTGGCCATAAAAAACAAAGCCATCATGCCGTCTTTTTGGGTGATGTTCGCCCAAGGATAATGCTCAAAGGCGGGCGCCATGAAAAGCGAGAACGCCGACAAAAACGCGGCGGCAATCAAAACCACGGCGGGAATAAAAAAACCTGATCTTTTGTGTTTGACAGTATATTTTTTATGCGGAATTTTCATTTTTGGTCAATCGTCTTTAGTTTTTGCTTTGTTTCCTGAGACCTTTGCAACATCCGTCCACGCGAACTCTCATTGGATAACGCCTGCATTATTACAAAATTTAACGTCGATTGCACTGCATGTAACAAACTTTTGTCAAACGGCGTGATCCAATTCCCCAAAATGCGACAAAAACATGGTTTTCGGCTGGGGGGTTCAGGAATCAGGAATCAGATGTTAGGGATCAGAGCTCGTCATTCTGCGCGTAGCGAAGCGAAAGCAAGCGAAGTCGCAGAATCCACACCGCCTTTTCCTCAAAAAATCGTCGGGGTTTTGGTCTCCACTAACTTTGCTTCGCAAAGTAAGTTCCGCCCCAACCTGTGGTTTTGGTCTCCACTAACTTTGCTTCGCAAAGTAAGTTCCGCCCCAACCAAAGGTTGTCCCGCGATTTTTTGGTGACTATTACCGGCAAAAAGTAGGTTTTCACTTTTTGCCGAATAAAACAAGCCCCCTTTATGAAAGGGGGTGGCAGGCGAAGCCTGACGGGGGTTTGCGTTTGCCGTTCCTGCAAAAAAGTATCCGGCTTTGCCGGTGCTTTTTTTGGACGCACGCGCCGGCAAAAAGTAGGTTTTCACTTTTTGCCGAACATTCTGATTCCTGAACCCTGATTCCTGAACCCTGATTCCCGATTCAAAGTAGTGTCATTTCACCCACTCCATAAAAGAGGCGTTATAATCGCCGCAGTTTTTTTTGAGGTGCGGGTGTTCAAGGTTGAATGAACGTTTCCGCGCCACAACTGTCAAAAAGGAATGTATTCGGTGTCCGGCTATTTACCCATTCTCATCATGATTGCGTTTGCGTTCGTCTTTGGAACCGTGATGACGCTTGTGGGGCGATGGCTTTCAAAAACACGTCCCACCCCCGAAAAAGCCCTGCCTTACGAATGCGGGTTTGACGCCATCGAAGACGCGCGTTCCACCTTCAACATTCGCTACTATTTAATCGCCATCTTATTTTTACTCT
>JAIRPA010000197.1 GCA_031257235.1 Burkholderiales bacterium
ACCCCCGGCTACTTCGTAGCCACCCCCTTTTATAAAGGGGGCTTTTTTATTCGGCAAAAAGTAAACCCCTACTTTTTGCCGGCGTGTGCTTCCAAAAAGCACCGGCGAAGCCGGATACTTTTTGGGTGGAGCGACAAAAAACCGGATTGCGGGTCAAGCCCGCAATGACGAGCCCTGATTCCTGATCCCTGACCTCTGATTCCTGTTATCAACTGTTGCAAATGGGCGAGCGCGCCTCCACAAACTCCGTTTACAAATAGCAGGTAATTCGTTATGATCTGTAACAAATCCGTTGGGAGCGGCAACTTTGGTTGCCTTTTTTGTATGTTGCGTCAAATCAACGCCTCCCCTCCAAGGAATGAATATGAAAAACAAATTAGTTTCAGTTATTTTATGCGGTGGCAGCGGGTCTAGGCTTTGGCCGATTTCGAGAGAACAACATCCTAAGCCGTTTATTCAATTGCCGGACGGAGAATCCTTGATTCAAAAAGCGTTTTTGTCCGGCTCCGGGTTGCCTGAAATTGCTGAAATCATTGCCGTGACCAACAAAGAGTTGGGGTTTAAAGTTTCGGATGCTTTTACTGCGGTCAATCAAAAACTTCTGCCGGTCAGTTACGTATTAGAGCCTTTTGGTCGCAACACGGCGGCCGCGGTGGCGGTGGCGGCGCTGTTGGCGCAGGAGCGTCACGGGGAAGATGCCCACCTATTAGTCTTGGCGGCAGATCACTTAATTTCGGATCGTGCGGCGTTTAACGCGGCAATTCGTCAAGCCATTACTTTTTCGGAAGAAGATTTTCTTGTCACGTTCGGGATTCGCCCGACGCAACCCGAAACGGCCTACGGTTATCTTGAAACGGAAGGTCATCGTGTCGCGCGGTTTGTCGAAAAGCCCACGTTGGAAAAAGCGCAAAACTATTTAATCTCCGGCAACTATTTATGGAATGCCGGTATTTTCTGTTTCCGTGTGGGCACGGTCTTGCGCGAAATGGCAACGCATTGTCCCGATGTGTTGGCGGCGGCGCGTGAAAGTTTTGCGCACGCCACACGTGATGCAACCGGTCAGTCGATCACGCTTAGCGAAGAAACCTTTCAAAACATTCCCGACATTTCTATTGACTACGCCTTGATGGAGCGCGCCAATCATATTGCGGTGGTGCCGTGTGACATCGGTTGGAGTGATTTAGGTTCGTGGACGGCATTGTCCGGGCTTGAAGTCACCGACGCTGCCGGCAATGCCGTGGTCGGTGAAGCCGTGCTTCACAATTCACACAATTGTTATATCCACAGCGATTCGCGGATGATCGGCGTGTCCGGCGTTGAGAATCTGATTGTGGTAGATACCTCCGATGCTTTGTTGGTGGCAGACAAATCCAACGTGCAAAACGTCAAGTATATTTATAACGAATTGAAGTCCCGCGGGCATGAAACGTACAAACATCACCGCTCGGTACAACGTCCGTGGGGGTCTTATACGGTGCTCGAAGAAGGCGACGGGTTCAAGATTAAAAGAATTGTTGTGAATCCGGGCGCGAAATTGAGTCTTCAATCGCATCGTCACCGCAGTGAACATTGGGTGGTGGTGGCAGGAAGCGCGATTGTCGTCAACGGGGACGAACGCTTAAACTTAAGCGGCGGTCAATCCACGTATATTACGGTGGGCAGCAAACATCGCCTTGAAAACCCCGGCACCATCCCCTTGGTGGTGATCGAAGTACAAACCGGCAGTTATCTGGGGGAAGACGACATTGTGCGTTACGAAGATCAATACGGTCGTTGTGATGCCCAAGCCCCCAAAACGGCGGTCAATGAAGATGAAGACGTAACGTCGCTCGCGCCCAATCGGGAAGCCGTCGGAAAATAACCGGGAAAAATCATGGCGTTAAAACGATTGTGGGTCACGGGGTTAAATGGTTTTGCCGGGTCTCATCTTTCTCAAATGATGAGAGACGGTCACTACGCCAATCAATACCGCTTAACAGAGCCGGTCACGCAGTTAGAATTAAAAGACGAAGCGTCGATCAAAGCGGCAGTGCTTGAAGCCAAGCCGGATTGCGTCATTCATTTGGCGGCGCGGGTGTTTGTTCCGCTGGCCAATAAATATCCGATTGACGCTTACGAAATCAATTTTTTGGGAACACAGCGCCTCTTGGCGGCATTGCATGAAAGCGGCTTTACCGGTCGCTTTTTGTATGTCAGCTCAGGGGATGTTTATGGAAGCGTGCCTCTGACGGAGCTTCCTGTTTCGGAAGAGCGCGCCGTTTTACCGCGCAACCATTACGGGGTCAGCAAGGCGGCGGCGGAACTATTATGTCGGCAGTGGGCGTTGACCGGAATGGATGTGGTGATTGCCCGCCCGTTTAACCATGTGGGCGCGGGGCAATCCGAAAGTTTTGCGTTGTCGGATTGGGCAAAGCAAATCATCGAATTAAAGCATCAAAAACGCACGCTCCCGGTCAGTGTGGGCAACCTTGATGTCACACGCGATTTTTGTGACGTGCATGATGTCATTCGCGCGTATTTTATGTTGTTGGATAAAGGCGTGTCGGGCGAGATTTATAACATTGCCTCCGGACGGGAGTATGTCTTGGGCGATTTATTAAACCAATTGTTTGAATTAGCAGGGGTGCCCAAACAAATAGCGCAAGATCAATCGCGCGTGCGCCCGAACGAACAAACAAGAATGTGTGGAAACATCAAAAAACTGCAGACGCAAACAGGGTGGCAACCTGTGTGCGACATGAAAGAAACGCTTAAAACGATTTTAACCGATTGGGAGAACAAACTTAAACCATGAGTAAAAACGCGCTTATTACAGGCATCACGGGGCAAGACGGCGCTTACTTGGCGCAGTTGTTGTTGAATAAAGGTTATCGGGTTTATGGGTTGATGCCGCGCAGAAGCACGGACACGCGCTGGCGGCTTTTGGAGCTCAACATCGAAAAAGACATCTCTATCATTTACGGCGATGTCTCTGATTTGTCTTCGGTGATTCGCGCGGTGGAAACCTCCAAAGCCGACGAATTTTATAATCTGGCGGCGCAAAGTTTTGTCGGCACCTCATGGGATCAACCCGTCTTAACCGCGCAAGTGACCGGCGTTGCCGTCACCCACTGTTTAGAAGCCATTCGTTTGATCAACCCCAAGATTCGTTTTTATCAAGCCTCCACCAGCGAAATGTTCGGGTTGATTCAGGCGGAACGCCAAAGCGAAACCACGCCTTTTTATCCGAGAAGCCCTTATGGGGTGGCCAAACTCTATGGGCATTGGATGACAGTCAATTATCGTGAAAGTTTTCAACTTCATGCCTCAAGCGGTATTTTGTTTAATCATGAATCTCCGTTGCGCGGCATCGAATTTGTCACACGCAAAGTCACCGATGCCGTCGCGCGGATCAAGCAGGGGAAACAAAAAACCTTGAGTTTGGGCAACATCGACGCCAAACGCGATTGGGGTTTTGCGGGCGATTACGTCGAGGCGATGTGGTTGATGTTGCAACAAGATACCGCCGACGATTATGTCGTGGCCACCGGGCGCACGACCACCGTCCGCGAGATGTGCAACATTGCCTTTGCGCATGTGGGCTTAAAGGCGGAAGACTATATTAGAATTGATCCTAAGTTTTATCGCCCCGCGGAAGTCGATATTTTGTTGGGAGACCCGACAAAAGCAAACAAAAAACTTCATTGGAAAGCCCAAACCTCGTTAGAGCAGTTGATGGCGATGATGGTGGACGCCGACATGCGTCGTGTTTCGGAGGGTCGCTGACGCGGCGATTCGGCAAACGAAACGAGAAAACGGCAAGAAGGGCGGATGATTTTGTGACTTCACTATGGATGAATAGACGATGATGTCAACCTTAAAAAGACTGATTAAGCCTTTTCTGATCTTTGCGATGGCGATCATAAAAAAATCGCCATTTTTGCACCGCGTCGCCTTGGGCTTTGTTTCGCTGTTCCCCTCATTAAAATCACGCTTGGCGAGCGTGCATCACAATAATCAACAGCTCATCAACCTGTCTTTAAAGCAAATTATCAAAGAGTATATAAAAAGGCTTTTGCTGAAGGCGATGAATTTTGTCATCGCCAGACCGACTTTAAAAAAGATTTGTTTGCGAATCATCGACAGGTTTCCAATGCTGGGCAAGAGATTGCGGCGCATCTTGATGAGTCGGCAAGCGCCTTCCACTTTTATATTGCCGACGGTTAATTTGTCGCCGTTAGCGCAACAGTATTATTCAAGACTTCGAGCAGCCGTACTACGGGCGCAGGAGAAAGCATCTTGCGAATAGTCATTGATCTGCAGGGCGCCCAAGCAAGGGCGAGATTTCGAGGCATTGGTCGGTACATCATGGGGTTGACCGAAGCGATGGTTCGGTTGCGGGGCAAACATGAAATCATCTTGGCGTTGAATGGTACTTATTACGAGAGCTGTGTGGATGTTCGCAATCTTTTTTTGCCTTTTCTAACCTCAAAAAACATATTGACTTGGTACCCCGTAAAATCGGACGCCACCTTTGGAGATGCCGTTATTCACAGGGATGTTTCTGAAAGTCTATACGAGCATTTTATTTATTCATTGAAGCCGGACCTTATCTTAATGCCGAGCATATTTGATGGCGATAGTATCACAAGAGTGCCGGCAACCAAGCATCAGGTTCCGATCGTTGTTGTGCTTTATGATTTGATTCCACTGATCTTCAAAGAGCTTTATCTCGCGGATCCTAATTCAAAGTCCCTATACTCCTACAAACTTGATCAGCTGAAATCCGCTGATTTGATACTTTCCATTTCAGAAAGCGCGAGACAAGACGCCATTAAATACTTATTTATTCCTCCCGAAAGGCTTGTTAATATTTCAAGCGCCATTGATTCAAGGTTTAAAGTCATCAAGTTTGATGATGATTCTTTTCAATCCATTAGAGCAAAGTACAAAATTGAGCGAAAAATCATCATGTACACCGGAGGAAGCGATTGGCGAAAGAACATCGACGCGCTCATCAGAGCTTATGCCAGACTAAAAGCCGACTTACGCGAATCTTACCAATTGGTTATCGTGTGTGCGATAGTTCAAGGGGAGATGGATCGGTTGTACAACCTCGCCCGAAAAGAAGGGCTTGGCGACAATGATGTCGTTCTTACCGGTTATGTCTCTGAAAGCGAAATGGTTGCGCTATACAATCGATGTGAGTTGTTTGTGTTTCCGTCGTGGTATGAAGGGTTTGGACTTCCTGCTTTAGAAGCAATGGCGTGTGGTGCGCCGACCATCGTATCCAATACCTCTTCTTTGCCGGAAGTTATGGGCAGAGAAGATGTGTTGTTTGATCCTTATAACGACCAATCCATTGCGGAAAAAATAACACAAGTATTGACCGACGATGCGTTCAAAAAAGACCTTCGCGATTATGGGTTGGTTCAATCGACAAAATTTTCATGGGACAAAACGGCGCAACGCGCATTAGACGCAATGGAGGCAATAGCGTCAAATTTTGACAGGTAACACGTCGTTGGGAATAACCAACGCGATTGAACTATTTTTCATTGAAACGTTTTAGGTTAAAGAGGAATTTTTGTGCGGATAGTGATCGACATGCAGGGCGCCCAATCCGATGGAAGCAGGCACCGTGGAATTGGCAGGTACACAGGGACTTTTGCCGCCACGCTTGCGAGCTTACGCAAAGATCACGAGATTATACTCGCCGTTAATGGCGCGTATAAAGAAAGTGCACTAGAGGTTCAAACGTGCTTTAAACCACTACTCCCCCCCAAAAGCATTCGGGTCTGGTATCCCC
>JAIRPA010000037.1 GCA_031257235.1 Burkholderiales bacterium
GGCGTTGGTCGGCGGCATGGCGCTCGCGTTGGATTTAAGCGCGGGGGAACGTGAGCGGTTTTCATTGCAACCGTTATTGTTGACGCCGATTCAACCTGTCGAATTAGTCGTCGGCAAATGGGCAACCGTTGCGTTGGTGAACAGCATTTTTGTCGCGCTGACTTTAATTGGTTTCTATTTAACACTGACCTACGCGCCCTTACCCGCCATCGGGGTGCCGTTCTTATTTCACGCACAAGAAGCGATGAAGTTTATTGTTGTTTTGTTGCCGCTTGCCTTGTTTTTTCCGGCGCTGTTCTTTTTAATCGGTTTGCGCGGGCACTCCGTGCGCGAATCGCAAGCCACCACGTCCGTCGTGTTATTGTTGTTTTCCGTGATTCCGATGATGCAAATGCTGTTGCCGCAAAAAGAATCACAGACGATTTCGTTTTATCCGGTGGCGGGGCATTACGCGATGTTGACGCGCATTTTGCGCGGCGACGCCCTGCCCGCGTTTGATCTTGCCATGATTTATATCGTTCCGTTGGCGTTACTCTTGTTGGTTCTTTTTGTGGCAACACGAGTGTTGAGTAAGGGCGCGTCTTACCGTCCGTGACCCAACACCTGCAACGGTTTGGGCGTTTGATTATTCGCTTGCCTTGAAGTTATAAACGGGGCGAACGCGCTCAAGAATCTCGGCGGTCGGCGTGATGTGTTGGATGATTTCATCCATGCTTTTATACGCCATCGGCGATTCATCCAACGTTTGGCGACTCACCGACGTTGAAAAAACACATTCCATTTCTTTTTTGTATTGACTCATCGACAAGGTTTTGAACGCGGCGGAGCGGCTCAACAAACGCCCCGCGCCGTGTGGCGCGGATTGATTCCAATCATCGTTGCCTTTGCCGACACAAATTAAACTTCCGTCGCGCATGTTGATCGGTATCAGTAATCGCTCGCCCGATTTTGCCGAGACCGCGCCTTTGCGAAGAATCATGGAGTCCGTATCAATATAGTTATGTATGGTGGTGAAGCGGTCGATCTCGGTTAAATTTAATTCGCTGACGATCACATTCACCATAGCCTGCCGATTAAGCGCCGCATAGTATTGGGTTAATTTCATGTCGTGAATGTAATCATCAAACAAACTTCCGCTGACATAAGCCAAATCTTTAGGATAATCGTGAAGGGTTTGACTTCTAAGGCTTTTCACGGTGGCATCAATTTCCCGATCTCGTCCTGCCGCTTTGAGTGAGGCAATGGTGGCGTCGATCTGATGTTGGGCATTCCCGCACAAAGAGTGATAAGCCTCGGTTTGGTAGTAATCGGCAACTTCCGTCCCCAAGTGACGGCTTCCCGAGTGGACGACAATATAAAGATGGCCGGCGTTTGAGCGGTCAATCTCAATAAAATGATTGCCGCCGCCAAGCGAGCCGATACTGCGGCGCGCGCGGGTCAGGTTGACTTTATCGGCGCATCGCAATTCGTCGAGGTTAATCTTCTCGTTGAACGCGTGAAGCTCTTTACGGATGTTGCGCCCGGACGGAATTTTGTTCCGAATGAGATCGTCTAAGGCTTTAAAGTCAATCTGCGTTTCCTCAAGTTTGACCGTTTCCATGCCGCAACCAATATCCACCCCCACCATGCCCGGCACGATTTTGTCGGTGATGGTCATGGTGGTGCCGATGGTGCAGCCTTTCCCTAAATGAACGTCAGGCATGATGCGAATTTTGCAATCCGCAAACTCCGCGCGATTGCACACGGTTTCGACTTGCGAAACCGCCGCCGGTTCGATGTTGTTTGTGTAACAAATGGCTAAATTATGGGTTCCGGTGATTTGTTTCATTGTTGATTTTGTCCGAAATAACTATTTTTGGGAGGGTATCATACCCCTTAGCCCGCCAAACGTTAAGAGGGTTGGCTTTGCCGATCCCCAAAAAAACGAGCGAAGAGTCCTCTCCGCTCGTTTTGGTGTTGAACTTCAAAGGATGAAGGGCCAATCAAAAATCAGGGTAAGTATTAAGATCATCGGGGAAGGTTATCGTTTGTCTTCCTTGTTTGAGGTTTAATACTTTGGAGGTTTCCGTCACGGTTGCCTTTTGACCATTTAAGGTGATCTCAACGACGGTGGTGATGATGACCTGTGTAATATTGTCGTTTGAATCCAACGTTGCCGTGATCGTGCGGGACAACGGGGTCGGTCGGGTAAACCCGGAGAGTTCGTTGTAATCGTCAAAAGAATCGATCAAATCATCAAAAACATCTTTGTACGCGTCAAGCGCGAGCGAAAAACTAACGACTTTATTGCCGTCCTCCGAGGTCGAGGAAGCGTCGGTCACGTTGTCTTTATCCAAAACATCGAGAAGTTCGTAATCTAAAAATTCTTCGATTTCGTCGTTGTCCATTTTATATTTGTATTGTTCATGGGAGGTCTTGACGTAGAAGATTTCATCTTTGACATAGTATTCGTAGGTGCCCAACAAAGCGCCGTCGGCGTTATAGTCGGCATATTTTTCCGACCAACCAAGGTTGCCCTTTGCCGGTTTGTCGATGATCGTCGTGCCGACCGTTCTTAATATTGGCGTGGATTGTCCGGGGTTGTCCAGCGTCGTTGTGGTTTCATCGTTCCACGCAAGACCTTCCGCGTTGTTGACTTTTTCGGCTGCCGAGTTGTACAAGGCTAAAGCGCTTTCATCATGGGTTGAGCCGGAACTTGAGCCGTCGCCGCCGCAAGCCACGAGTAACACCGGCGCGATCATCACCGACAAAACGTATTGAATCAGACGTTGATACATATTTTCTCCTTTGGGAAAGATTGTTGTTGAGGTAAAACCACAATGTTCTTTAAAGCGCGACACTTGGAAGAACGCTTTGGCGGCAAGATTGGGGAGCACCCGATGATCACAACGCCGTTTGTGCAAAGTAGCATATATCATGCCGAGGCATCAACCTCCCCAAAGGGGTAAGGTCTTGAAAAAAAGGCGCGCGAGCGGGTTTTTTGACTGCGCTTTTTTGGTGCGTTTGGGAGGGCAGACGATCCAAAGCGGGGCGCGTCAGAAAAATAGCCGGCGAAAGCAAAAGAATCGCTACCTTTCCTAAATAAAAGCGGTTAATATCGCAAACGGGACTTTTGTAACCCGCTTGAAGCCCGCTTTTACAAAAGTCTTTTTTGACGCGTCGTTTTGAACGCGAAAAACGTTTTCATCATTC
Source organism: Burkholderiales bacterium (assembly GCA_031257235.1). GTDB lineage: Bacteria > Pseudomonadota > Gammaproteobacteria > Burkholderiales > Casimicrobiaceae > UBA931. Next base: position 3,193 of record JAIRPA010000037.1, read on the forward strand.
TTTTTTAGGAGATTTCATTATGTCTGCCAGTGCCGACGCCCTCAAACTTATCCGTGAGTCTGAAGTTCGTTTTGTCGATTTCCGTTTTACCGATACTCTGGGTAAAGAACATCATGTCACGGTGCCCGCGCACCAAATCAGCGAAGATGTTTTTGAAGACGGTCATCCGTTCGACGGTTCATCCATCGCCGGGTGGAAAGGCATCCAAGCGTCAGACATGTTGCTTTTGCCCGATCCGAACACCGCCAAACTCGATCCCTTTTTTGAAGAAAAAACCGTCATTATGACGTGCGACGTTCTTGATCCTGCCGACGGCAAAGGGTATGTTCGTGACCCGCGCTCGCTGGCTCGTCGCGCCGAAGCCTATTTGAAATCGACCGGCATTGCCGATACCGCCTATTTTGGTCCCGAACCCGAATTCTTTGTTTTTGATCAAGTGCAGTGGCGCACCGATATGTCCGGCTGCTTTTTGAAAATCTCGTCGGATGAATCCGCGTGGGCGACCGATGCGGAAATCGACGGCGGCAACGCGGGGCATCGCCCGCGCGTCAAAGGCGGGTATTTCCCGGTGCCTCCCGTGGATAGTTTGCAAAACATCCGTTCGGAAATGTGTTTGATTTTGGAGCGTTTGGGCATTCCGGTTGAAATTCATCACCACGAAGTCGGTCACGCCGGTCAGTGCGAAATCGGCACGCGTTTTTCCACGCTGGTGCAACGCGCCGATTGGTTGCAACTTTTGAAATACGTCGTTCACAATGTGGCTCATCAAAACGGCAAAACGGCAACCTTCATGCCCAAACCGATCGTCGGCGACAACGGGTCGGGGATGCACGTGCATCAATCGTTGTGGAAGGACGGCAAGAACCTTTTTGCGGGTGACGGCTATTCCGGTCTTTCGGAATTAGCGCTTTATTATATTGGCGGCATCATCAAACACGCGCGCGCGTTAAACGCCATCACCAATCCGACGATCAACTCTTACCGTCGCTTGGTGCCGGGGTTTGAGGCCCCCGTCAAACTCGCGTATTCCGCGCGTAACCGCTCGGCGTCGATTCGGATTCCTTACGTGGCAAGCCCGAAAGCGCGTCGCATCGAAGTCCGTTTCCCGGATCCCACCGCGAACTCGTACTTGGCTTTTTCCGCGATGATGATGGCAGGCTTGGACGGCATCCAGAACAAAATCCATCCCGGAGACCCGGCGGACAAAAACCTTTACGATCTTCCGCCCGAAGAAAACGCGAAAATCCCGACGGTTTGCCCGTCGTTGGACGTTGCGTTGGAAGCCTTAAAACGCGACCACGAATTTTTAACGCGCGGCGGCGTGTTTACTTCCGACATCATCGAAGGCTTCATCGGTCTTAAAGAAGAAGAAGTCACCCGTTCCCGTATGACGGTTCATCCGTTTGAGTTTGAGTTGTATTACAGCCTGTAAGCCAACGGGCAAAAGTCAACACAGACGTTCATTCTTTGACGAAAAGACGCAAAACCGCCTTTTGTTTGGCGGTTTTTGCGTTTTTGGGCTAAAAATCTTTAAAGAAAGCAACGGGGGTTTCTTTTACGGTTCGGCTTGGTTTAAAAATTGCTAAAATTACCCGCTCATTCCGATAAAAATACCTTTTATGTTGAAAAAAACCTTACTTTTGTGGATGTTTCGCGTTGCGTGTCTGGCGGCGTTGGGCGTGTCGTCCACGGCATTTGCCGATATTTGCGCGTATGAAAACGCCGACGGCAAAAAAATATACACCGATCAAGCACCCGGATACGGCTGGAAAAAACGTCAGTGTTTTCGTTCGGGGATTCCCACAGGAGGACCCAAAAGCACGGTGTCTCAACCGGTCGCCTCCGGCGGAGTTCGCACCTCCTCCTCTTCTTCCTCGTCGAGTTTGCCTAGAGTTTCCAAACAAACACAAACCTCTCGTGACTTTCAGCGTCGCCAATTATTGCAAGAAGAATTGGCCGCCGAAAACAAGCTCTTGGAAGACGCCGTGAAGTTGCAGGTCATCGGGTTTGCGCCGACCTCGTCGGAAGAATTGGCCAACCCACAGATTTACACCAAGCGCGTCGCCTCCTTAAACGAAGACGTGACCCTTCACGAGCGCAATATCGAAGCACTCAAAAAAGAGCTTTCGCGGTAGTTGCCTCCTTTCGTGTAGGGGCGAGGCTTGCCTCGCCCGAAAAGCGCAAACCCCCGTCAGGCTAAAGCCTGCCACCCCCTTTTTATAAAGGGGGTTTCAGGAATCAGGAATCCTCCAGCGCCCAAATGTATCGAATCGTCACCCAATCTTGAACAAAGCGAAACATTTCATTTTAAAAAGATAATATGTGTCCGGCTATGAATTTTTTATTCACGGTGTGTCTCTTTTTTAATACAGGCATGTTGTCGCATGGTCGGAAATAATGCCGATAGGCGGGGTAATTTATGCGAGGTGATAATCTGAGCGGGCTGTGTGGTTTCTGCTTTTCCTTCTTCCGGAATTTTTGTTTATTTCTACATTCCAAAAGGAGTTAAAAAATGTGTTTATTGCCCATATTTAAACCGTGTCTTCCGGCGCCCAAGCCGCCTGTTTGCCCGCCCAAACCCCCTGTTTGCGCGCCTAAGCCGCCGATTTGCGCCCCA
>JAIRPA010000104.1 GCA_031257235.1 Burkholderiales bacterium
GCGCAAGCCTGCGACTGCAGGTAAAGTCGCAGAATCCACACGCAGCCTTTAGGTTGCGTCATTGCGGGCTCCGACCCGCAATCCGGTTCTGCAATGTTTGCTTTCTGGCGAGGCAAGCCTCGCCCCTACATAATTCTGCGTTTTGCATTCAATTCGGGACGCCGAGAGCGGCGTCCCCTTGCCTGACTCCTGACCTCTGATCCCTGAAACCCACTCCGGTTTTAAAAGATCGGCAAACAGTAAACACCTACGCCATTGTATTGGTGCAACAAGCCGTTGCACCATTTGATACCTTTGCAAAACCCCGTGTTTGGGCGGAACTCATTTTGCGAAGCAAAGTTAGTGGAGACCAAAACCCTCCCTGTCACAACGTGGAGGTTTTGCAAAGGTCTCAATTTTTTAAAAATCGAAGAGAAACTCCGGCGATGATTTGATAAGAAAGTCAAGCAACCGATAGTTTCAAGCATCGTGTTGTGCAAAAAAGGCTTTTTCAACGAATCCGACTTCGCAAAATCACAAAATCACATTGATGGATCAAAAAAATTTAAAAAAAGACTGTCGCTTGAGGGCGACACTTTTTAAAATGTAGTTATTATTTTTTTGCTTGTTTTCATAGACAAAACGACACATAATATTGAGTAATTACTACATAATGAACGACACTTGATCATGTGTTGCACTTTATGTATAGTGCAGGCTCACCTCGTTTCTTTTTAAAAGGATTTGTTATGAAAAAATTATTTGCGGTATTGTTTTTAGCTTTATTTTCTTTAAGTGCGTTTGCGGCAGTTGATATCAACACCGCCACGGTTCAAGAGTTGCAATCCATCAAAGGCATTGGCGAACAAACAGCCAAAGCCATTGTAGAGTATCGTGACGCAAACGGAGCTTTTGCATCCATTGATGATTTGGCAAACGTCAAAGGGATCAAAGCAAAAAAACTCGAAAGTTTGAAATCCGAATTAACCGTGGCAGATAGTTCGACTGCCGAAAAAGCAGCGGAGGAAGTCAAAAAAGAAGCCACCACTGCGGCAACCGAAGTTAAAGAAGACGCCAAGGCAGCGGCAAAAGAAACCAAAGCCGCCGCCAAGAAAGCTAAGGGCAAGGTCAAAGAAGGCGCTCAAGAAGTCAAAGAAGAAGTGACCGATGCGGCAAAAGCCGTCAAAAGCGAAGCCAAAGATGTTGCCGCCACTCATGAATCAAAAGCGTCGCACAAGGCAATGAAGTAAGTCTTCATTCCTCTTAAATCTTTGTTGAGGACGCGTTCCTCAGAACCGCAGCGCAAAAGCGTTGCGGTTTTTTTGTGCGCACGGGAGCGAGGAATTAAGGACTTTACAAAACTTCTAAATTTCGCACGGGATGGTTTCTGGCGGTGGGTCAGGGATTCGAACCCTGGAAGGGGTTGCCCCCTTGCTAGTTTTCAAGACTAGTGCATTCAACCGCTCTGCCAACCCACCGTTTCGTGATATGGAAAAACCGGCTCAAAGCGCGAACAGGATGATGCCTTGAGGCGGTTTATTGCTATTTTACAACAGTCGATACGCGCGTTTGGCGCGGAAGGTTTCGGGGACATATCACACCGCGCCCCACGAACACGGGGGCAAATCCTATCACGTTTTTTATCTTTTCCGCGGTTTGAACCCTTTGCAAATCTCAAGAATCTCGCCCGAACAATGGCGAATCGGAGGATTCGTAGCCAAAAGTGAACCGGGGCAATTTTGGTCTCCACTAACTGTGCTTCGCAAAATGAGTTCCGCCCAAATATTCCCCTTTGCAAAACCGAGGTTTCCAACCGTGAGCGAATTGGGGTAATTCGCACCCAAAAGTGAACAACATATATTTTGACCGCATGTGATCGTCGAAAACTTGATAAAATGCCCGCTTTGATGGATGCAACACCCAAAAAGAACATGATACGCGGCATAATCGCCCGTCTTTTAAAGACTCCAAACACCAAACCTCAGGTTTATTCCGCTTCGGAACATCCCGTGCGCGCCGAGCAAATCGACGCCGCGGCGCTTTCGGTCGTGCGCCGTCTGCAGGACGCCGGTTTTCAGGCGTTTGTCGTGGGCGGGGCGGTGCGCGACTTATTGCTCGCGCGCCGTCCGAAAGACTTTGATGTCGCCACGAACGCCACCCCCGAAGAAATTCGTCCGCTGTTTCGTCGCGCTTTTATCATCGGACGGCGCTTTAGGCTGGTGCACGTGCACATCGGGCATGAAGTCATCGAAGTCTCCACGTTTCGCGGCGCGCAAACCGACGAAAATGCCACCGACGATTTTGGTCGATTGCTTTCCGATAATGTGTACGGTTCACAAGCCGATGACGCCGTTCGGCGCGACTTCACCATCAACGCGCTTTATTTTGACCCGACCACCGAATCCGTATGGGATTACGTCGGCGGGATCAAAGACGTTCGGATGCGGCGCTTAAAATTGATCGGCACGCCCGCCACACGGTACCGCGAAGACCCTGTCCGCATGTTGCGGGCGATACGATTGGCCATCAAACTGGATTTAACCATCGCGCCCTCCTCAGAAAAGCCGATCAAAAAATTAGCGTCGTTGATGGAAAATATCCCGACGGCGCGGCTCTTTGAAGAAACTCAAAAATTATTGCTCTCCGGCAACGCGCAAAAAACCATCGACGAAGTGCGCCGTTATCGCTTGATGCCGGCATTGGACGCCATCATTGCCAACGAACACGCCGAACGCTTCATCCGGCTTGCCTTAACGCACACCGATAACCGGCTCATGTCCGGTCGATCGGTCTCGCCCGTTTACTTATTTGCCGCGCTTTTGTGGCCGGCGGTGGTCGAAAATCGGGATAAGCGCATTCAAGGCGGCGAGAAATCTCAAGCGGCGTTTTTAAACGCCATCGAAGAAATTTTGGAATCTCACGGCAAAATGCTTTCCGTGCCGCGCCGCTTTCAGGGAAGTATCCGCGAGATTTGGATGCTCCAGCCGCGCTTCACGCAACGCGTCGCGCAACGTCCTTATAAATTATTGGAGCAACCCCGCTTTAGAATCGCCTATGATTTTATGCGGATGCGCGCCGAAAACGACGAACTGCCCGAAGAGGTCGGTCTCTGGTGGGAAAAATTCCAAACGGCATCTCACGACGAACAACGGAGCCTCATCGCCGAAGCCGGCGACCCGCCGGCCAAAAAACCGCGCCAACGCAGACGCCGGTCGGGAAATAAAACCGCCAAACCGGCAGAAACCTCCGAATAAAGCAAACCGGATTGCGGGTCACTTCCTTCGATCGCCGCAATGACGACGCCTAGAGGCGGCGTGTCGGGCGAACACAGTTCGCCCCTACGCAAAAAAGGATCAGGCTTTGCCTATCCTTTTTTGGTAACTCCAACCGGCAAAAAGTAGGTGTTTACTTTTTGCCGAATACGATCCTACCGCTTAATCACATCCTTCCCAAACCATGTTTGCGCGATGCCGGCGGCGGCGCCGTCGGCTTTCATGGCGTCTAAGGCTTTGTTCAATTCATCCAAAAGCGCGGTGTCGTCTTTTCTTAAACCCACGCCGTATTCTTCCGCGCCGAAATGATCGTCCAACACCAGATACTTGCCGGGCTGTTTGGCCACGTAGTAACGCCCCACCACTTCGTCCAATACCACCGCGTTCAAGCGACCTAAGGATAAATCCGTCAAGGCTTTGACGTTATCGTCGTATTTATTCAATGCGGAGAACGATTTTTGAACGTCCGGCTCTTTTTCAATCGCGCTGATGGCGCTGGAGCCTTCTTGAACGCCGACGATTTTGTCTTTTAAGTCTGCCTTGGTTTTGATCGGCGAATCCGCCACCACAACGATGATCTGATGATTTTCCATGTAGGGCGACGTGAAATTGATGTTTTGTTTGCGCTCTTCGGTGATCGTCAAACCGTTCCACAAAAGATCAATTCTTTTGCTCATCAATTCCGCTTCTTTTGCCTTCCAGTCAATCGCCTTGAACTCGGCTTCCGCGCCCATTCTTTTGGCGGCTTCGCGCGCTAAATCAATGTCAAAACCGACGATCTCGCCTTTTTCATCGCGAAAACCCATCGGCGGAAAGCTGTCGTCCAGACCGATGACCAATTTGCGCGCGGCAACCGGTGCGGGGGCGGCGGCAGGCGCTTCTTGAGTGGCGGCAGGCGCGGCTTCGGGAGCTTTGGGCGGCACGGGTTCTTGTTTGGAACATCCTGCCGTAATGCCGACGGCAAATAAAAATGCCGGTATGAGTAACCATTTCTTCATGTTAAAAATCCTTTATAAAAGAGAAAAAAAGAGCTTTTCGCGGCGGCGTAAAATGCGCGCCAAAAAACATGCGACCGCTATAATAAATGAACCCACGCTCGTAAGAGGCGGAGATTCTCAATTTCATCCGCTACAATACGAACGTTTCACCGACTTGCGCTTTGTGTCACTTTTGACGCGCCATTCGGATGGGTTATTTTAACGGATTTTATGATGACTTTTGACTTAGATCACCAGCTTGCCGTCTTCAAACGCGGCGCGGACGAGCTTTTAATTGAAAGCGAGTTGATACAAAAACTCAAACGCGGCAAACCCTTGCGCGTCAAAGAAGGGTTTGACCCCACCCGTCCCGACCTCCATTTGGGTCACACGGTGCAATTCAACAAGTTGCGTCAATTACAGGATTTAGGGCATCACATCATTTTTTTGATCGGGGATTTTACCGGCATGATCGGCGATCCTTCGGGACGGAACGTCACGCGCCCGCCTTTAACGCCGGAAGAGGTCGCGCAAAACGCCAAAACCTACACCGACCAAGTCTTTTTGATTTTAGACCGTGAAAAAACAGAAGTTGCCTTCAACGCTCAATGGTTATCGGCATTGGGCGCGGAAGGCATGCTTCGTTTAGCCTCGCACTACACGGTGGCGCGCATGTTGGAGCGTGACGACTTTGACAAACGTTTCACCGGGAACCAACCGATTTCCATTCACGAATTTTTGTATCCGCTCTTGCAAGGTTATGATTCGGTGAGTTTAAAGGCAGATTTGGAATTAGGCGGCACCGATCAAAAGTTTAATTTGTTGGTCGGGCGGGAATTGCAAAAAGCCTATGGTCAAGAGCCGCAATGTATCCTGACCCTGCCGCTTTTAGAGGGCTTAGACGGCGTCAATAAAATGTCGAAGTCGCTCGATAACTACATCGGAATCACCGACGCGCCCAATGATATGTTCGGCAAAATGATGTCGATTTCCGATACGCTGATGTGGCGATACTATGATTTGCTTTCCTTTGAACCGATCGAAAAAATCGCGGCGCTCAAAAAAGATGTGTCCGACGGAAGAAACCCGCGCGATGTCAAAGTGATGCTCGCGCAGGAAATCGTGGCGCGGTTTCATTCGCGTTCGGCGGCGTCAGACGCGCTT
>JAIRPA010000160.1 GCA_031257235.1 Burkholderiales bacterium
GGAAAAACGACTAGGAGAAACAGCGGAAAAATGACGAATCGTGAAATCTTTGACCGTATTTCCCGCCCAAATAAATGCCCGATAATTCTAGCATTTTTCGACTTTGTAACGAGACGTTCTTTTGGAAAAAAACGGCGATTAAGGGCTTTTCTTTCTCATATCCGACATTTTTTTGCGGAAAATGATCAAATACAGGACACATTTGTAACATTTTGAGAAAAAAGAGGGGAATCGGGGCGGTTTTGGCGGACGGCGGGGGTTGGCGGGCATCGTTATTTAAGGGCGCAGGCAAGCCAAGTCGTAGAATCCCTGCCGCTTTTAGCGGGTGAGATCAGGATTTAATAACTTTCCGCCCCCGCTTTTTCGTTTTTGTTTCTTCCGTGAACAATTGCGAGGTACGTTCAGCATATGCCTGATAGCGTTTCATCAAGTCTGCGACGATTTGCGCTTCCGTCGTTTTAGGCGAATACCCATAAAGTTTCATCACCGCGCGATCCAGCGCGGCATGCGCCTTGATGAGTTCCAGCGGCCTGGTCAAGGGATCGTACAAATCCGCAAGGCTGGAATTAGGAAACCTCGCCCGCGCGTCTAACACCGCTTGCGCGAGTTTTTCAATCTCTTCTTTTTGTTTGTCCGTTTTATCTGCCCACACAAAATTGTTATAGACAATATCTTTGGAGTAACGGTAATCGCTTTTTAATCGCCCGCACACCGCCCGCATCCAAGCGTTGTGTACATTGGAAGTGAGAATACCGAAATGGTAAAGCGTGGCGGAAGGGATGATTAGATTGGCATTACTTGCAATAACCTCTGACGACATAAAACCTATTGGAACATAATCGCGCCTTTCCGATGAAGTGGAAGGAACAATTATATAGTCTGTGTCAGGTTGGCGGATTTCCCCGAAGAGCATAGGAGTTGCAGCCTTTTTTCGTGTGGCTTCGCGCGGGCTGGCATTCCGTAAAATCTTAACTCGCTCAATTCTTGCCTTGACTTCAGGCATGGAGCGAAGTTCAGACGGTGCGACGCCTTCAAGCCATAAACAATAACGAGGAATATTATTGATAAATTCATCTGCACCAACAAATTTTCTAAGATAAGGTTTTGCTTTTGGTTCTATGTTGAGAAAAGGTTCGTATTCGTCTTTATTGATGATTAAATTTCCACCGTCGTTGGGCATGTTACCGAATACCATCTCCGGCACATCACATAAGGGTTTGTTTCGGCTTTCAATAAATACATTCGGCGCGTCTATAAGATAACCGTTGATGTTTTGCGCGATGATTTTGTTGTTGCCGTCAAAGATGGTTTTTTTCTCGTTGCCGGTCAAGTGTGGGCGAAGCGAAGTTACGGGATCCATATCGCGTTTGTCGGGACGGGCAAGCCCGTCCCCTACAAATACACAAGGCGCATTCCCGTCGGAAAACCCCACAATCACGCAATGCACCGCCGCTTTACCTTTTGCCTCGTTCGACCATTTAAACGTGCGATAACCAAAATCAATTTGAAGATTAAAGGATTCTATCAAGGGCTTCCAAATGAGCGCGACTTGCTCGCCTTGCGTAATACTATTGGTCGAGACAAACGCGGCGCGAACAGGCGATTGTTTGATGAGTTGCGCGGCTTTGTAATACCAAGCCGTGACGTAATCCAAATTGCCCGCTCCCTTGAGAGTGCCAAACACGCTTTCCATATCGCTTTTTTGTTCCGTGTTCATCGTTCTCGCGCCGTTAAACGGCGGATTCCCCAAGATATACGATAACTCTTCCTTCGGCACGATGCCTTCCCAATCCAGCCGCAAGGCGTTGCCGTGAACAATCGTGGCAGATGAGGTCAAGGGCAAGCGCGCCACCGGCACACCAAATTCTTCGGAGGCTTCAAGGTTCATTTGGTGGTCGATCAACCACATGCCCACCTGTGCAATCTGGCATGGAAAATCTTCAATCTCAATTCCGTAAAACTGACTCACATTAACTTTTAGGAGCGTACTCACATCAAAAAGATTTTTTTGATTAAACGCGATGATCTTTTTATCCGTTTTTAATCTCGATGGATCAGTGGCGATTTCTCTTAATTTCATCAAGACCTCCAGCTCAAGACGCCGCAATTCCCGATACGTGATCATCAAGAAGTTGCCGCACCCGCAGGCAGGATCAAGAAATTTGAGGCTTGCCAATTGATCTTGAAACCTCTTCAACTCAGGCGCGGTTTTTTGTTGTTTAAATGCCTCGCGCAGAGCATCTAAAAAGAGCGGTTTGATCAGTTTTAATATATTTTCTTCGCTGGTGTAGTGCGCGCCTAAGTCTCGCCGCGCGTCTTTATCCATCACGCCCTGAAACATCGCGCCAAAAATCGCGGGACTGATCTTGCTCCAATCAAAATAGCAACAATCTAACAAAGTCTTGCGCATCTTGGCGTCAAAATCCGCCGGCGGTAAGCGATGCTCAAAAAGCCTGCCGTTGATGTAGCGAAAGTTTTTTAATTCCTCCGACCACAAGGATTTTTTGGCGCGCGTTTCATCAGATGTGTTCAAGACTTCAAAAAGCTGACCAATTCTTGCGGACAAATCACTGCCATCCTCTTTGGAGTTTTCGATATAACGCAAAAAGGCGTCGCCAATGAAAATATTGGTGTCTTCCGCGAACAAACAAAACAGCAAACGCACCAGATAAACTTCTAAATCATGACCGTCGTACCCATACCTTTTTAAAGCATCGTGTAGCTTCGCCATTTTTTCGGCGGCTTTAACGTTGACATCTTCCTGCTCGATGATCGTTTCAAGAGCGTATCCGGCAAGATCGGCAAAGAGTTTGAGATTTTTGTTTTTTTGAAGGTCTTTGGTTTTGAAGGTGTATTCTTCGTTCAAAGAAAGACGCCGTAAGCGGATGGTTTCAAAGTCGCACATCATCCAAAGGTCAGGGACTTCCTCCGGCGGTAGGTGAGCCATGTAATCACGCAGTTGCGTATAGGCATCATCCAAACTCTTGCCGCGAGATTTCATTTCGATCGCAAGTTTGCCCTTCCACAAATAATCAATGTAGCCGTCTGTGTGTTTGGATTTGGGAACTTTGACCTCGAACGCGCCCACCTTGAGCGCGGACACGCCAAACACATTCAAAAAAGCGGTTTCAAAAGACTGCGCCTCCGCCTCTTCTTTTTTCGCGTTTTTAAAATCGCCGGAGAATTTCAACGCCCTTTCGCGGATTTCATCCCAAGTCAGCTGCATGATGGTGGAGGATTAAGAAACATTAACATTGGGGCATTCTACATCAGCGGTTACGGGGTGGGGGGGCGGGGGTCAGATTGTAGGGGACGCCGCCCTCGGCGTCCCGCGTAGGG